>DATEJJ010000695.1:0-11746 GCA_035278125.1 Rugosimonospora sp. | reverse complement strand
TGGCTGCCGCGCGCACCACATCGTCGACGTCGAACCCGACGGAGTACTGCACCCGCCGCCCGGTAACCCGGCCGAGGCTGTCCAACCAGCCGATCAACGCGTGGGACGCGCCGGCCCCATCGCTGGTGACCAGCAGATCGTGTCAGGTTGCGGAAGCTGGCGAGGGCGCGCGGGGTGGCGCCGGTTCGCATCTGGGAGTTGTCTTCCCGAAACGTGACATCACGTGTCCAATGTAGACGGTTCTCCACGCACCAGTGTTCGCGGGCGTAGTGGTTGAGT
Source organism: Rugosimonospora sp. (assembly GCA_035278125.1). Lineage (GTDB taxonomy): Bacteria > Actinomycetota > Actinomycetes > Mycobacteriales > Micromonosporaceae > DATEJJ01. The sequence continues at coordinate 11,467 of DATEJJ010000695.1, read as the reverse complement.
TGGGCCGGGCCGGCCAACGCGGCGGGCATGCTGACGATGCCGTACACAATCTCTTTACGGATGCGTTGGCCGTCCGGGCCACCGGTGTCGCGGCGCAGCCGGAACACCTGCCGGGCGCCGGGAAACAAACTGTCATCGGTAGGCGTGACGCGCAGGCTACGTTGTTCGGTACGCCCGTGACCCCGGTCCTGCTCGACGTCCATGGCTTCGGCGAACTCGGTGTCGGTTCCCGACAACAGTGCCTGGGCGGCCCGCAGCGCGAGGGGCTGGTTGGATTTCAGGACCAGTAGGTAGTGGGCGCACAGCTTCCCGGTGATCAGGCGGGCAGTCTTCTTCGTGGTGTGCAGGGCGTCCAGAGTCAACACCATGCCGGCCACGTCCAGCCCGCCCAGCAAGGACTCGATGACGGTGCCCTCGCCGCGCTTGTCGGGCACCTGCCGCTGGCCCAGCACGATCCCGGTGCCGTGGGTGATCGCGGCGACCAGGAACACCCGGCCGGTAGCGGTGACGGTTCCGTGTAGCAGTTTCCCGTCGATCGCTGCGGCGCTCAGCAGCCCGGCCGGGACCGGATGGGTCACCGTTCGGGCGCCAGCACGGCGTTGTTCCCGCTCGGCCGGGCTGTCCCGCGCCGGCCGGACCGGCGCGGGAGCGGCCCCACGCGCCACGTCGGCGGCGTACCCGCCGATCGCCGCGTCCAGGGCGTCCCCGTCCAGGCTGGAAAGGACCCGGCGGAAGGTCCGCTCGCTGGGCACCACATAACGGCCGGTCAACGCATCGAACCGAGCCCCGATACGGTGCAGGACTTCCTGTGACGTGCGCGCTGCCCACTGCCAGATCGCCGCCACGGAATCGTTGCCCACCACCAGCGTCGCGCACGCGGTCAGCACCAGAATCACCACCACCGGATGCCGACGACCGCGCACAGCACGCGGGTCGGGTACCAAGGCGAGCCGTCGCGCCAACGACGAGGCCGCCGCCTGCGGGTCCCCCGCAAGTTCCGCCTCCCACAAGGCCAGATCCACGAGGTGGTCAACAGCAGAGCCAATCGGGGAAGATACAGACACGAGCACGACTCCTGGGTAGATCCTTCAGGCGTTAGACACCCGAAAGATCACCAGAAGTCGTGCTCGCCTTACAGTCATCCCCTCAACCACGGCGTTTCATCGCAGAACCCACCAATACGGCACAACGCCGGGGCCCTGGCTACCGGGCGAGATGAGGCGTTGCGATGTCGGTTCGGGAACGCCGAGCACCGCGGAGCCGCCGAGCAAAGCCTCCGGCAGGTCGCCTTGGACCAGGCTGATGACGGCGCCGGCGAGATCGGCCGCGGCCATGGTGTCGAGCGGATCATGGCCACGCAGACCAACGGATGCATGCTGAACGATTAACCGCTGGTGGTGGCTGAAGCGCTCATCCATGTATGTAACGCAGCCGCCGGCCGGCCTCGGCGATCCACCGCAACAGGCGTCCACGCCGCTCGTCGTCCCATTGGTCAAGCACGCGGGCCTGGCTGGAACCGAAGACGGCGTGCGCCTGCAGCCGCCCCACCACCTCGTCCAGCGAAGGGGTTCGTGATGCAAGCAGAGGGTAGCGACGCTTTCGCTGGGTTCATCCGTCCCCTATGTAATCAAAGATGCACCCTCATCAGGACAAGCACCATAAATCTGTATAGAACAAAATGGTAGAGCTCACGCCAATTCCTATAGTTCTATTTACCCGATCTTCCCGAGCCAAGTGAACGATCGTCACCTCCCTCGTCGCCGCGCGTTGTGCTAGTGCGAACTCTGACACTTCAGATGATCTTTGTTGATGGCTGGCCGGCCATCCGTGGAGGCTTACGTTGATAGACCCAATAGAGTCGAGGCACCGCAAGCGGCGTCGGCGATGGTCGTCGCCCACGACATACACGCTGCCGGGCCCGCTCGACGAAGTGGAGACGGGCGAGACCCCTGAGCCGCCCGACCTGGAGCTGGTTCTCAACCTGCCCAACGGCTCCGCGATGAGACTTCCTTGGCTGAAGGGCCGCGGCCTGGCAGGCGTCATAGTTAGCGTCGCCTTGATCTTGCTCGCCGGAAGTGGTTATGTCAGTTTCGCGGGGGTCACCGCGATACCAACTCCCGGGAAATCTCACCTAGCGCCGCCGACAACCCTCCCAGCAAGGTCAGGGGCTGCCCGCGATGGCACTCGTAGCACCAAGCCGACACCGAGGGAGTCGCGGAGTTCGTCCAGTCCGACCCCGGGATTGCCTTCCGACACTCCTACTCCTACTCCGGAACCCAATCCCTTGAATGTACTCCATCCCCGAGATGGCGCCGTCGTCCGTCACTGGGACAGCGTGGATGTTCAAGTTCCAATCGGAACTGCCGAAAGAGCGATTTGCGTAATCAATGACCAGGACGTGACAGGATCGTCCCCTCCCTATAGGCTTTATGAGGTCGTCGCAGGTTCTGGCAGAAGGTCGCATTGCACGGTAGAGTTCAGCACAATTGGGCACCACTACGAGATCTCCGTCGCGATCGTAAAGACATCAGACTTACTCGCTAGTCTTGTCGCCTCAGCCTCCCTGATGCAATTTCCAGCTGGAGACCTTGAACTGCTGTCTGATACCATCACGGTGGTACGCGGGTAGTACAAGTCGATTAGCGCATCACATTCGATGCTCCAAGACGGGCTCTTGCACCTGAGCCTCGGATAGTTCACTCCTTTGCCGCGGGTCGCGCTCGCAGCGCCTATCCGATGGAAGCGGCGGCCCATACCGACGCTCGCGGACGCTCATGGATGTCGTTAACGCGGCGCTGGTCAGGGTCCGACACCGGCGGCTCGTCGAGCCGCTGCGATGACTCGGTCGAGCCAAGATCTTGGCGCCAAGGTTTCCTGAACGTTGAGTAGGTAGGCTGCCGGTGCGGCGCGCACGGCTTTGGCTTTCACCTGAGCGGCTCGCCGGAGGCTCAACACACCGATCGCTGCACCGCTCACCGCGGCCAGTTGCGGCTGGACGAGAAGTCCAGTAGCGGCCAATCCGGCCGGCAGCTCGAATTTGTTGTTCAGCGCCAAGTCGGCGGTCTCAATGCCGACATCGACCAAGCCGCGGCGAAGGTCGTGCACCGGCGCCTTGGCGTAGCGAGACACCGCATTGGACAGGTAGGTCGCCAAAACAGTCGGCGACTCCACACTTCGCAATTGATCGGCGAGCTCGGCACCGACTGTGTCCACGTACGCACGCCAACGGTCGAATTCGCCGCCGAAGCGCTGTCGTACCTTGATGATCTTCTCAACCGGCACATGCTCCAGATCGCGGGGCGCGACGGCAGTAACGCACATCAGGCCGAAGGCGGCGGCGATATCGGACTCGTCGCTCGTTCCTGGGCTGGCGGCACCCGTAGGCACGAAATTCAGCGGGCTGGAAACGACCGCGTGTGCGGCCAGTTGATCGGTCGCGACGGCGAGATCGTTTCGCCGGGCTAGTTCCTCGGTCAGCCTGCACTTGTAGACCCAGGCAAGTTCTGGATGCATTGCGAGCCACTCACCGCGTGCCGGTACAGCCAATTCGGCCTCGATGAGCTTCTCGGCCAAGGCATAGTCGACCTCGCTGGCATGCACGCCGGCGAGCGCGCCGGAGCGGATTCGTTCAGCCAGCAGCCGAGGGTCGGACCACTGTGCCGGCCCGTAGCGTTCGAGTTCGGGAACGCAGTCAGGATCATCACCGATCAACGGAAGTGGGCGTGGCGCGGACAACTCGGCCGGATTGCGATAGGCAAGCACTTGCGGAAGCAGCCACGCGCGGAGACGCTCGGCAGGTAGGCCATCGATAAACTCGCCGAACGGTCTGACAATCGCCTCAGCCGCCAGTGTTGGCGAGTGGTCGACCACGAACCCCAACTCGTGCTGCAATTTTGTAACCAACGGAGAATTGCGCGTTGGGTAGTCCTCGTGCACAATCCGCACCAGATTCGGCCAGTACAGTGCCGCCAGTTTCAACCAGCCCGGATCGCGAAAGTGAATGTATGGGTAGTAGACCGCCAGCCGGGGAAGGCGCATCCCAGAAACTGACATCACACCTCCTAAGACGAATCGTGTGGAGCAGGTTCTACTATGTAGGCCATATCGGCAACGGGATCAAGACGACAAGATCCGGGTCCGACACGCCGCTGTTGCTGGTCACGCCGACCTTAGGCGGGCCGTGCGCATCGCACCGTATCAGGGGAGTTCCATGTAACGGTCGAGCCAACCCTCGAACGGCAGCGAGGGATCCTCGACGTTCTTGCTATAGTAAACGGGGCTCGAGGCACCTTGGCATTTGGCGGCGTCCCGCGCACTCTCCTGCCGCCGAGAAGGCGACGACGACCGGACGAACGTAGCTACAGATCAAGTTCGTACTCGAGGAGCACGGGGTGTGGCGGGAACGATGTCCGGCCGAGGCGGTCGGTCTGGCGCCAACCCTGCTTCTGGTAGAAGCGACGCGCTCGAAGGTTGGCCTCGAAGACGCGTAAGCGGGCGCGGGCCGCGCCGCTGGTGGTCAGTCGCCTCACGATTTGTCGGTGGGCCGCCGCGGCAAGTCCGGTGCCCCAGGTCTGGGGTGCGGTACCGAAGTGGAGTAGCTCGTTGGCGCGAATGGCGGCGAACCCGGTGATCTCGCCTCGATGGTCCTCGATGACGTATACGTCGATGTCCGGATCGGCGATCTCGGCTAACCACCGCGCTTGAATATCAGCTCGCGGAAACGGGTGCGAGTCCTGGGGAAAGATGTGGTCCAGTGCCGCGACCGCGCCGGCCTCCTGTACGTCCATCAAATGCGGGCAGATCGGCAATCATGGCTCTGCGCAGCAGCACTGTTGAAGCATGGCCCGCAGCAAATACTTCGCGCGACCCGTACTCGGCGCGGTCCACAGGCAGCACGCTCACATGCCGCAGATAGCTGCGCGGATTCTGTGGTGGGGGCGAGCGGCCGGGAGGGGCAGCATCCTTGTGGCGGAGGTCATCGTGGGCGTTGGGGACCTCGCGCGGGATCTCTTGATCGTGGGTAGTCTCCTGCTCTCGCCTGCGCGCCCGGCGCAGCAGCTGGAGCCGCGCCGTTCGCCATCCGCGCCGCGGGAACGTGGGTTCGGCACGTCTGACCTATCGACTCGAAGGCTCCCCATGTCTTCAGGAAGATCTTGGCGGATCCCCTGGCGTATCAGAGGTCTCGTTCCTTATCCCGCAGCGACACACCGACATTGTTCAACTTGACAAGCCACCCCGACCGCTAACCTCGGTCTTTCGTTTGGTTGTTGATCAAGCGCGTTTGGCTACTAGGTGATCTCCTGGGGTATCGGCCGAGGAGCGGCACGTCGATGACCCGACGCGGTGGCCGGGTTCCTCCGGGAGATGTCGTTGGGTCAGCGGCGTGGTGGTCAGCTGATGGGGCGCGGCAGGGCCGCCAGCCGGGTGAACGCGGTCGTGAGTTGTGCGGCCCAGGGCCAGGTTTCGGCGATGCGTAGTCGGGTGCGGCGGGCTAAGCGGGTGATGCTCGGAGAACGCCGGACGACCGCCATCATCGGCGGCACCCACGACACGCCGAGAAAGAAATCCGTCCCGCTCATTGGACCCTGCTGACGACCCCGTCGAGGACACTGTCCGCAGCACATTGCCGCTGGTCAAAGTCATGATCATTTCGCCAGCTCCAGATAAATCCCGCAAGCGGGGCCTGGCGGTGGACGTGCTCGGGCTGATCATCGCTGTGGTGTCATGGCCGCGTCGGCCACCGACAACCAGATCGGCACCAGGCTGCTGGACCAGGTGGTGGCGCACACCCCGACGGGCGCCCGCGCTGGCGGTGATCCCCCGGTGGTGCCCAGTGCTATTCCCGCTGGTTACGATGTTCGGCGAGCTGACCCCGTTTCTCGCCGCCGCCGCGCTGGTCGACCGTGCCCGGCCCGCCGTGTCGCACCTCGACGGCCGGCTACCCACCTCCAGCTTCCTGTCCGGCCACGTCGCCGCCACGATCTGCCTCTGCACCGCGATCGTGCTGGTCACCAGGTGGCGCACTGGTGCGGTCTGTCTGCGCGCCGAAGACCCACCCGGGGTGCGCCGACGCGATGGCACCCGAGGCCCGCGCGAGCGGGCCTCGGGCAGCGCCAGAAAACGGACGGACGAACGACACGCAGGCTACTGCCTTGGCCGGTGCCTGTGTCGGCGTCAGCCGGTGACCACCGGGTGGCTCGCCTGGCAGCCGCCGATGTCGTTGGACCAGGTGGCTTGCATCGCGAACGTACCGGTCGTCAGTGGGAGGTTGAACCCGCCGCCTGGCGTGTCGGGCGCGATCCAGATGCACTTGTCGGCGTTCTCTTCACCGTTGCGGGCGACCCAACCCCACCCGGGATTCGGGTCGGTGACGGTCTCCGCGTACTCGTGCCCGCTGACGATGCTCACGCCGTCGAGCAGACCGGGTTGGTTGATGAAGCCCTGGCCGCACGACTTTCCCAGGTCGGTTACGTACGGAAGGTTGGTGAAGGCGACTGTCCCGTACGGCGAGCTGACACCGCCACCACCGCTAAGAAGGAAATCGTTGTTGTCGTCGTGCCAGGCGCAGAACTGGTCGGATGGCGTATTGAAGCCGTCCGGGTGGGTTCCGGTGGGCGAGACGATGATGTATTGCGAGTCACGGTTGCCCGCGTCGGTCGTGTTTCCGAAGTGTCCGGCTGCTTTGATCGCTTCCCGGGCGAGGTCCTGCCCGGTTGCGTGGGTCGGCGACGCGATGGATCCGTCCGCCCACACGCCGGAGAGCACGCCGCCTGTTGGGTACACCACGTGCTTGCCACCGGGGGGGCAGGTCTGCAGGCCGTACTCGATGTTCTCGCAGTACTGGGTCAGCACTCCGGAGTACAGTTCGCCGTTGGTACCCAGACCCTTGAACAGCTTCTGCAGGACCGGCGCCATGCCGACCGAATCTCCAGACAGCGTGACGTATCCCGACCCGTCGGTCCCCGCGCTGCCCCATTGTGAGCCATAAAAGACGACGTAGACCCGCGGATGCGAGCTTTGCACCCCGCCGAAGGTGGATCCATCGCCGAGATCGAGCCCGAAGTAGTAGAGGTCGTTGTCGTTCGCGGTCGGGGCGGTCGCCGCGGAGCGCATCTGGGCCGCCGCCTCACGGGTGGGCACCATACCGTGCCGGTATGGGTGGCCGGCAAGGAGCGAGGACGGTTGGGCCGCAGCAGCGGGCTGTGAGAGCGGTCCGGCCAGCGCGGTGCTGGCCAGTACCAGCGCCGCGGTACCGGTCAGCCATCGTGTGGCCGGGTCAGGGATGGAGAGTCTCACGGCTGTCCTTCCAGGTGTCGGGTGACGCCGGTGCCGCGCGGTCGCGGGCGGCCGGCGCAGCGATGCTCGGAGAGGCGATCTGAGTGACACCACGATCCGTGGTGGTCTCCGACGCTAACAGCTGGAGCGATTGATGTCCATACATCAATCACATTGCGCGACCAAATCACGCACGGTCGGGGAGTCGCGTCGGCGAACGCGCGAATGTCACACGTTCTTGGGCGACGTCATCGGTCTCATCACGTCAACAGGATCTGACAAGTCTTGAAGGGATCGATGGACCCGACTACGCTACCGGAAGCCGGATGTCACCCCTATGAGGGGTGACATCGTCCAAGAACGAGGGAGGTCCAGTGCGATCCCGAACCTCTGTCACACCTCGTGTGACGGCCCACAAGGTTGTTCTGCTCAGCTTCACCATCACAGTGGCCGGCGTGTTGGCCGGCACGGCCGCAGGCACCGCGAGTGCCGCTCGTGGCGGAGGCGGCTCCGCGCACCGCGGAACCGACACCCGTACAGCCTGCGCCACGGCGCACACGACGCGGCACGCCCAATGCATGGCGTTGATCCGCACCGACGTCGCCCCACGGCGGGCGTTGGCCGCCGCCACGGTACCGACAGGCTTCGGTCCGGCCGACTTGCAGTCCGCTTACCACACACCCTCGGCGACGGCCGGCGCGGGACGGAACGTGTACATTGTCGACGCCTACGACTACACCACGGCCGAGGCCGACCTGAACGCCTACCGCAGTCAGTACGGGCTGCCCGCGTGCACCGCCGCCTCCGGCTGCTTCCACAAGGTCAACCAGGACGGCCAGACCGGCCCGTTGCCGGGCGGCGCGGGGGGCAGCGGTTGGGACGTCGAGGCGGCGCTGGACATCCAGATGGTCTCGGCGGTCTGCCCGCTGTGCCACATCACCCTGGTGGAAGCCAACTCGGACAGCATCAGCGATCTGGGTGCCGCCGAGAACGGCGCGGTGGCGTTGGGCGCGAAGTACATCTCGAACAGTTGGGGTACCGACGAGTACGACGGCGAGCTCGCCGACGACGCCACCTACTTCACCCACCCCGGTGTGGCAATCACCGTCTCCGCTGGAGACACGAGGGGGACCTTCTTCCCGGCCTCCTCGCAGCACGTCATCGCGGTCGGCGGCACCAGCCTGTCCCGGGCGGACAACGCCCGTGGCTGGACCGAAAGCGCCTGGGGCGAGATCTGGGGCAACATCAGCGACGGCACCGGGCAGGGCTGCTCGAAAATGGAACCCAAGCCAGCCTGGCAACACGATAAGAACTGCGCCATGCGCTCACAGAACGACGTTTCCGCCGTCGCCGACCCCGACAGCGGCGTCGCGGTGTACAACACCAGTAGCCAGGACGGCTGGCTCGTGGTCGGCGGTACCAGCGTCTCCTCGCCGATGATCGCGTCGATGTACGCACTGGCCGGCACTCCCGCACCCGGCACCAACCCCGCACAGTACATCTACCAGCACTCCGGTGACTTCACCGACGTCACCACCGGAGCCAGCAACGACTGCTCCGGGTACCTCTGCAACGCCAAGCTCGGCTACGACGGACCCACCGGCTGGGGTACCCCCGACGGAGTTCTCGGACTAAGCCCGGGCGGCAACCGAATCAGCATCGCCAGTGCCGGCCGTTCGACTGTCACCGTCGGCGACCGGGTCAGCTTCCAGATCACCGCCACGGACTCGGCGCCCGGACAGCGCCTGACCTACCGCGCCTCGCACCTACCCGACGGCCTGTCGATCAATCCGTCCACCGGCCTGATCACCGGTACTGCCAGCACCGCCAGCGTCCAGCAGGTGGCCATCTCCGCCAGCGACACCACGGGCGAGACCGCCACGGCCTACTTCACGTTCACCGTCAACCCGGTCGGCGGCCCCCACACCATCACGGTGCGGAACCCGGGCGACCAGTCCGGGCGCACCTTCCTGGGACCGCTCACCCTGCAGATCCACGCCATCGACAGCGCTGCAGGCGAAACCCTCACCTACACCCAGGAGGGCCTGCCCGCGGTCATGCGGATCGACCCCGCGACCGGCCTGATCTCCGGCTCCCTTTACGACCAGGGAACCCTGGACGTCACCGTCACCGTCACCGACTCCACCGGAGCCAGCGCCTCGGCGGAATTCCACTGGACGGTCACCCTCTCGCCATAATACCAAACGTCACGCCTAGCTATAAACCCGACAAAGCATTCGGAAACAACCGGCGGGCGGACCGCAACGGCCCTTCCGCCGGTTCCTCCGAGCTATGCCTGCCAGGCTGACCCGACAGTTGCGGCTACCGTGTGCTTATGTCGCAGGAAGACGGCCGCGTTCAGAGCATGATCCGCCTCGGGCTGACGATGTACGAGGCCCGGGCCTACCTGGCGTTGATCAAGCGTGACGAGTACGCCGCCGCCCAACTGGCGAGCGCGGCGGGCATCCCGCGACAACGCATCTATGATGTGCTCGACGGTCTGGTCCGCCGACAACTGGCCACCACCCGACCGGGACGCGTCACCAGCTACCGCGCCGTGGCACCTACGCAGGCGGTCGGCCTGCTGCTCGATGAGCAGCGCGAGACGCTCAGCCAGCAGGAGCAGCTCGCCCACCATCTTGCCGAGTCGCTGACCCCGACCTGGTCCCAGGGACGCGACCACACAGACCCAATCGACTACATCGAGGTACTTCGCGATCCCCGGACCATCACCTCCAGGTTCACGACAATCCAACGCAATGCACGGTACGAGGTCCTGTGTTTCGCCAAACCACCGTTCATATCGTTACCGTCGGCCAGCGCCGAGACGCTGCGGATGATCCGGCGGCTGACCCGCAGCGGCGGCTGCGTGCGCTCCGTCTACACCTGCGACGCCCTTGACGACCCGACCACCCTCGACTCCCTGCTCAACTTCGCCAACGCTGGCGAAGGCATCCGCGTCACCGACGAACTGCCACTCAAACTCGTCATCGCCGACCAGGCCCGGGTCCTGTTCGGCATGACCGACCCGGTCGCCGACGCCGACTCCACCACCGCTCTCGTGATCGAACATCCTGCCCTCGCGATTACCCTCCGCGAAGCCTTCACCACCATATGGGACAAAGCAGAGCCACTAGACAAAGCGGTCGCCGCAAGATGACACGACGCGGCCTCGGTGCTGCCGACTTGCTACCACGAAGATCGCGTACCACATCCACCGGGTTCGAGCTGGCGGGTTATCAAGAGGCGTAACAACACCGGATTCTCGCGCATACCTCGGCGTTGCAAGATCATGAATGCATCAACGTATGACGATATGAGGGTTGCGGGGTAATCCGAAAATGACCTTGGGTGGACGCGGGTTGCCGCTCGGCGGCGCGTAGCGCCGTCGAGCGGGGGTGTGTGGGTTATGCGGCTTGGAGGATGACCTGGTAGCCGTGCGCTTGTAGGCCGCGGATGTGGTTGCGGACGGCGCGTTGAGTGCCGCCCCGGTTGTCGTTGCGGTCGGGTCCGAGGTCGATGAAGGCGGTGCCTTCGGTGTTGAGCAGGTGCCAGGACCCGGGAATTCCGTGAGCGCCGACACTCGAAGTCGCCGTTGGCGGTGGGGAGGCGCGCGGGCAAGGTGTTTCAATCAGTAGCTCTGTGCGCAGGCGGTGCCGCACCAGGGCCGCCACCGGTGAATCTGCTCGACTTCGATGCTGATCACGAGGCAGCGTAGCGCGCGATTGATTATCAGTCAATATTGATTATCAGTCAATAGGGCCTAGGCGAGTCTCGGGCCCGCAGGCGAACTGGCCCCTCCGTCGGCGCGGCAGAACTGTCAGCGAAAACTGATTGACTGTCAATCAGTCTTGCGGCTATGATGCAGCGCATACGAGCCCGGTGCTGGGCCTGAGTCAGGATCGAGCGTGTCGCGACCGGCCCTGAGGGTCTGTTCCACGACGCGCGCGGGGGAGACGGTGGCGACGAGGCGCCGGAGCCGGACCCCACACGATGAGGAGGAACGGGCATGACACCGGTGAGGATCGGGCAGCCGGTGCCCTTCGCGCCTCCACTCGGCGCGACCTTCGCGGCGTGGGGCGACGGTGACACCGCAACGGCATGGCTCGACGGTGCTGATCTGAGCGAGCAGAAGCGCAAGGAACATGAGCTGAGCTTGCAACGTGTCCGCGAACGCGGCTTCGCGTTTATC
>DATEJJ010000694.1:0-2501 GCA_035278125.1 Rugosimonospora sp. | reverse complement strand
GGCGCGGGTGATGGCCTGGCGGATCCACCAGGTGGCGTAGGTGGAGAACTTGTAGCCCTTGGTGTAGTCGAACTTCTCGACGGCGCGGATGAGGCCGAGGTTGCCCTCCTGGATCAGGTCCAGGAACGCCATGCCCCGCCCGGTGTACCGCTTCGCGATGCTCACCACGAGCCGCAGGTTGGCCTCCAGCAGGTGGTCCTTCGCGGCCTTGCCCTCGCGTGCCACGATGGCCAGGTCGGCGGCGGCGGTACCGGGGGCCGTGGCGAGCTTCTCCTCGGCGTACAGCCCGGCCTCGACCCGCCGGGCCAGCTCGACCTCCTGCGCGGCGGTCAGCAGCTTGGTGCGGCCGATGCCGTTGAGGTAGGCGCGGACGAGGTCGGCGGAGGCGCCGCGGTCCTCGGTGTCGAGGTCCATGGGCTCGTCGGTGACGTCGATGTCAACCGGCTCGTCGTGCTCCAGCGCCTGGGCGTCGCTGCTCGGCCTGGTCTTCGTAGCGGTCAGTGGCTGTGCCACCACACTCGCCTCCCCGTATCCAAACGTCTCTGGCCTTACGTGAGAAAGCCTGAACCGTCGCACGTGAAGTCGTCGTGAGGCGATGGGCCGTTGGCATGAATTCGGGAGGACGCCCAGGTGGTTCGTCCGGATTCACGGATAACTGTCCTGCCGGCAGGTACGCCGGGCAGCCGTACGGGAGGCCCCGGAGGGCCAGCGCACCAGCACGGGTACGCCGGCCCGCTGCGCGGTACAGACCACGTCGGCGGTGTCCCCCAGGTTACGGGACGGGCGCCCGTCCCAGACCGCCACCAGCAGGTCCACCCGCTGCAGCATGTGCAGGCTGGCGGCCAGGTACGCCTGCCGGCTGGACCGCGCGAACGGCATCGTCACCACGTCGCCGGCCCGCGCCAGCAGCTCGTCGAACGGGCCGCGGTGGCCCCGCGACAGCCGGGCCCGGTAGTCGCGCGCGGGCAGCACCACGTCGAACGTGCCGCGCAGCGCCAGTACCGCGCGGGCGAAGATCTGGTCCGCGCCGTACGCCAGGCAGGTCACCCCGCGCGGCGCCGGGTCGGCGTGCTCGCGCAGCGTGTCGACCAGGGCGTCGAAGACCAGCTCCGGGGTGGCTCCATCCAACCGGGCGTGCCCGGTGATGCCGATCTGGGGCATGGCCTCACACCCGGACAATCTGGAAGCCCGCGTCGGCCAGTACGTGCGGCATCTCGCGGACCGCCTCGCGGTCGCGCTGCCGCACGTACGGCGCGACCGTGTCCCAGGTGTCGTGGGTACCCGGGTGCAGCTTGCGGGCCTCGTCGAGGCGCTCGCCGTACTTCCATCCGGCGCTCACCGACCAGTCGTACCACCGCTGGCGCTCCATCTTCGCCAGCGACTCGACCTCGGCCGGCTCCAGCGGGTCGTCCGGCCCCACCCGGGGGATCAGCGCGCAGCCCACCCGGCGCAGCTTGCGCCCGATGTCGCGGGCCTGCTCCCGGTTGCTCTCCTGCCGGTCGGGGGCCAACTGCTCCCATCGCACGGTGGACGGGTTGCTCAGCGGGGTGTCGCCCTCGCGCAGCCGGGACATCCGGTACCGGTCGTGGATGGCGCGGGCCAGCCGCTCGATCAGATCCTCGCCGAGCAGCCCCGGGTCGCACGCGGTGTCGATCACACCGAAGATGCGCAGCCGCGGGCTGGCCTCGCCGAACAGCCCGCCGTGGTCGGCCGCGCCGATGGCGGTACGGATGCCGGCCAGCTGGTCCAGGCGTACCACCACGGACAGCGGGCCGCCGCGCCAGAACCGCTCGGCGGACAGCGCGCTCTTCAGCGCGTGCTCCTCCCGCTCGTGGCAGATGAACACCCGGTCCGGCGCCCGGTGCAGGTCGCCGTTGGCCAGCACGCGGAGCAGGTCGCGGTCGTACATGGTGAATCGGCACACCTGGCGGAGGAACGGGTACCGCTGGATCAGCGCGATGACCGCGACGGTGGCGCCGCGGTCGACCAGGGTGACCGGCAGCGTGCCCAGGTCGTGCGGGTGCAGCAGCCGCCACTGCCGGGCGATCTCCACCAGCACCGCGCGGCCGAACGTGGTGGCGCCGACGATCAGCACGCGCGGCGCCCTGCCGTCGGGCCGGGCCAGCTCCTGGGCGGCGATCAGTTTCCGCGCGGCCAGTTCGTCGGTGTTGAAGAAGTCCAGCCGCACCGCGCCCGGCTGGGCCGCGCCCAGGTAGCGGGCCTGCAGGGTGAGGCAGAGTTCGGCGTCGCGCACGTAGGCGTACGCGTTGAGCGGCGGCCCGGTGGCCGGCCGCACCTGGCTCGCGGCCAGGGCGATGGCGGCGTTGGCCGGGCTGTCCGGCTCGCACGCGTAGAGCGCGTCGGCCCGGGCCACGCTGGCCGCGCGCAGCACCTGCGGGTCGCGGGCGTCGCCGAAGACCATGAGCGGGCCGGTCTCCGACGGTGACGGCGAGGACTTGACCGCGACCACCCGGTGCCCGGCCGCGCGCAGCCGGCGGGTG
>DATEJJ010000693.1:0-11470 GCA_035278125.1 Rugosimonospora sp. | reverse complement strand
TCGGCGTGGTACCCGCGGTGATCTCCGCTACCGTGTTGCCCCGGCTGTCCCCGCGCGCCGCCGCCGAGCTGTACCTGACCGGCGAGGTGTTCGACGCGGCCCGGGCGGCCGAGGTCGGCCTGATCACCGCCGCCGTACCCGACGAGCAGCTCGACGCGGCCGTGGACCGGTACGCCGACGCCCTGCTGCGGGGCGCGCCGGCCGCGCTGGCCGGTGCCAAGCGCTTGCTGCGCCGGGTACCGGCGGCGAGCTTCGCGGCGGATGTGGCCGAACTCACCGAGCTGTCCGTCCGGTACTTCGGCTCGGCCGAGGCGGCGGAAGGAATGGCGGCGTTCCGCGAGAAGCGCGTGCCGTTCTGGGTACCAGAGAGCTGATTCCCCCGTGCCGGCCGCGGACGCGCAGTCCGGATCGGCATTGGGGGACCCGGCGTACGCTGGTCGCACATTTGCGATGGGGAGTGACGAATGCGGCTACGGGTCGTCCTGGCGGTCTTCGCGGTGCTGACCGTGCTGGCCGTCGGCGGCGTGTACCTGCTCGCTCACAAGATCGGCAGTAGCCTGCCGCTGCCCGTGCTGGTGCAGGAGTGCACCGCGAACGCCGGCGGTGTGGCCACGCTCGACCCGGAGCAGATGGCCAACGCGGCCACCATCGCGGCGGTCGGCGCGCGGCGCGGGGTACCCGAGCGCGCGGTGCAGATCGCGCTCGCGACCGCCGCGCAGGAGTCCAAGCTGCGCAACCTGGACGGCGGCGACCGCGACTCGATCGGCCTGTTCCAGCAGCGCCCGAGCCAGGGCTGGGGTACCCCCGAGCAGATCAGCGACCCGCGGTACGCGGCCAACCGGTTCTACACCGCGCTGCTGCGAGTCAAGGGCTGGCAGCAGATGCCACTGGCGACCGCCGCCCAGCACGTGCAGCGCAGCGCGGACGGCAGCGCGTACGCCGTCTGGGAGACCGAGGCGAAGGTCCTGTCCAGCGCGCTGTTCGGCGACACCGGGAGCGCGGTCGCCTGTGTGCTGACCGACCAGCCGGCCAAGCGGGGCGCCGCGGCGGTGCAGTCGGTGGAGCAGAGCCTGACCCTGGACTGGGGCAAGATCGACGCGACCGGTACCAGCGCGCCGGCCGGGGTACAGGTGACCGTGGACGCGACCCGTACCGGCTGGCGGTACGCGCACTGGCTGGTGGCCCACGCGGACGACCAGGGCATCAAGAGCGTCAGCTACGGCACCCAGCGGTGGACCGCGAAGACCGGCAACTGGAGCAAGGCGCCCAGCGCCGGTACGCCGGCCAACAGCATGGCGTCCGTGGGCAGCCGCGTGGTCGCCGAGGTGTACGACTGAGAGTAGTCGTCGGATCGCTACTCAGAGTGAAAAAACGCGGGCAGCTTTCCCTGGACATGCCGAGCTACCATCAACCGGGTCTCGCGTGATCCACAGTAAGGAAATAGGGGAGGAAATGCCTGCCGCGTTTGACTATGGCGGTCGCACTGGCTACGAGCCGATCAGTGAGGTCGACCGCAAGGAATTCCATGAGCAGGGTTTCCTGCTATTACGCAACGTGCTCACCGAGGAGCACCGGGCCGCGCTCGAAGCGGCCGTGGACCGGGTCTACGCCGAGGAACTGGCGAAGGGCAACACCACCAAGGACGGCACCCTGCACCTGCTGGGCTTCCTGGAGCGGGACGAGCTCTTCGGCGACCTGCTGACCCACCCGATCGCGTTCCCGTACATGTGGGGCCTGGCCGGCTGGAACATCTACACGCACCACAACCACCTGGACGTGACTCCCCCGGCGCTGGAGCCGGAGAAGCCGTACTGGGGCTGGCACCAGGACGGGTACCGGCAGAACTCCGACCCGGAGACGATGGACCCGAGCCTGGCCCGGCCGATGTTCTCGCTGAAGGTCGCGTACGTGCTCTCCGACCTGTCGGAGACCGGACGCGGCGCCACCAAGGTCATCCCCGGCAGTCACCTGTGGAACTCGCTGCCCCGCCCGGCCGACCTGAGCGTGCACAACCCCGACCCGGAGGGCACGCTCGAAATCGCCGCCAACCCCGGTGACGCGTTCATCTTCGACCGCCGGCAGTGGCACTCGCGCTCGACGAACCTGTCCACCATCACCCGCAAGATGCTCTTCGTCGGCTACACGTACCGGTGGGTGCGCCCGCTGGACGAACTGCACATCGACAAGGACGGCGCCTGGTGGGCCAACCGCACGCCGGTGCAGCGCCAGTTGTGCGGCGACGGTACCCACACCGCCAACTACTGGGGCATCAACTGGGACGGGTACATCGACGACGAGATCCCGCTGCGCAGGGAGCTGAAGACGCGCGACCTGCTCGACCGCAGCATTCCCTGGCTGCGCTGAAACCCCCCACGGCACAGGCGTGCAGAGGGCCGGCCCGCGCGGGCCGGCCCTTCCTCTCAGTTCCGGGTGTCACTACCGGGTGATGCCCCTACGGCCGTACAGCCCCGCGACCAGCGCGACGCCGATCGCCGCGACGATGATCTGGAAGAAGAACTCGATCCAGTCGAAGCCGGGGGTGTTGGCCACGCCGAACGCGCGCGCCAGCGCGGTGCCGACGAACGCCGCGATGATGCCGACGACGATGGTCAACAGGATCGAGATGTTCTGCCGACCGGGAATGACCAGCCGACCGAGCGCGCCGATGATCAGCCCGACGATGATCGCGCTGATGATGCCGGTAACAGTCACGGGATCCTCCTCGTGTTCCAGGGTCATCGATCAGGTACCCAGTGGACACGCCGGATAACCCAGCCCTACGAGATCCCGCCGAGCCGCTGCCTCGCGTCGGCCAGGGCACGGTCCATAGTGGCGAACGCCATCGGTGGCGGGTCGGCCAGCGGCAGCCACGCGTGCCCGCTCGCCTCCGCCGGGTCCACCACCAGCTCACCGTCCACAATGGACGCGAGCCAGAAGCAGTCGAGCACCGGCAGCGTCTCGCCCTGGAACTCGTACCCGCCGACGTACATGCCGAGGAACTCGCCGAGCTTCACCTGTACGCCCAACTCCTCGCGGGCCTCCCGGACCGCCGCCTGCTCCGGGTGCTCCCACCCGTCGCAGAACCCGCCGGGGATGTCCCACCGGCCGGCGTTCGGCTCGCGTACCCGCATCAGGGCCAGGAACCGGTCGCCGTCCAGGACGATGACGCTGGCCGTGGGGCGGGCGTTGACGAACATCTCGTACCCGCACCCCGCGCAGCGGACCGGTGGCGCGCCCGGCAGTTCCCGCCCGCAGCGGGTACAGAAGCGGGCGGTCACTTCTTCCCGCCCGCCTTGCCGCCCTCGGCCCCGGTGTCCGAAGTGGACAGTGCGGCGATGAACGCCTCCTGCGGTACCTCCACCCGGCCGACCATCTTCATCCGCCGCTTGCCTTCCTTCTGCTTCTCCAGCAGCTTGCGCTTGCGCGTGATGTCGCCGCCGTAGCACTTGGCGAGCACGTCCTTGCGGATCGCGCGGATGGTCTCCCGGGCGATGACCCGGTTGCCGATGGCCGCCTGGATCGGCACCTCGAACTGCTGGCGCGGGATCAGGCTGCGCAGCTTGGCCGCGATGGAAACCCCGTAGTTGTACGCCTTGTCCTTGTGCACGATCGCGGAGAACGCGTCCACCGTCTCGCCGTGCAGCAGGATGTCCACCTTCACCAGCTCCGAGGGCTGCTCGCCGCTCGGCTCGTAGTCCAGCGACGCGTACCCCTTGGTGCGTGACTTGAGCTGGTCGAAGAAGTCGTAGATGATCTCCGCGAGCGGCAGCGTGTAGCGCAGCTCGACCCGGTCGGCGGACAGGTAGTCCATGCCCAGCAGGGTGCCCCGGCGGCCCTGGCACAGCTCCATCACCGCGCCCACGTAGTCGTTGGGTGTCAGCACGGTTGCGCGGACCACCGGCTCGTACACCGTGGCGATCTTCCCGGTCGGGTACTCGCTGGGGTTGGTCACCACGTGCTCGGTGCCGTCCTCCAGGTTCACCCGGTACACCACGTTGGGCGCGGTGGAGATGAGGTCCAGGTTGAACTCGCGCTCCAGCCGCTCCCGGATGATCTCCAGGTGCAGCAGCCCGAGGAAGCCGCAGCGGAAGCCGAAGCCGAGCGCCGCGCTCGTCTCCGGCTCGTAGTGCAGCGCCGCGTCGTTGAGCTTCAGCTTGTCCAGCGCGTCGCGCAGGTTCGGGTACTCCGAGCCGTCGATCGGGTACAGGCCCGAGTAGACCATCGGCTTCGGATCCTTGTACCCGCCCAGCGCCGTACCCGCCGGGCGCGAGTTGATGGTGACCGTGTCGCCGACCCGCGACTGGCGTACGTCCTTCACGCCGGTCATCAGGTAACCCACCTCGCCGACGCCCAGCCCCCGGGACTTCAGCGGCTCCGGCGAGATGACCCCGATCTCCAGCAGCTCGTGCACCGCGCCCGTGGACATCATCCGGATCCGGTCGCGCGCCTCGATCCGCCCGTCGATCACGCGCACATAGGTGACCACGCCCCGGTACACGTCGTACACCGAGTCGAAGATCATCGCGCGGGCGGGCGCCTCCGGGTTCCCGACCGGGGGAGGCAACTGCCGCACGATCTCGTCCAGCAGGTGCGGTACCCCCTCGCCCGTCTTGCCCGACACCCGCAGGCAGTCCGCCGGCTCGCAGCCGATCAGCCGGGCCAGCTCCTCGGCGTACTTGTCCGGCTGGGCGGCGGGCAGGTCGATCTTGTTGAGTATCGGGATGACCGTCAGGTCGTTCTCCAGCGCCAGGTACAGGTTGGCCAGCGTCTGCGCCTCGATCCCCTGCGCCGCGTCCACCAGCAGCACCGCGCCCTCGCACGCGGCCAGCGAGCGGGACACCTCGTAGGTGAAGTCCACGTGCCCCGGAGTGTCGATCATGTTGAGCACGAAGCCCTGCCCGGCCAGGTCGCCCGCGCGTACCCGCCACGGCATGCGTACGGCCTGGCTCTTGATGGTGATGCCGCGTTCCCGCTCGATGTCCATCCGGTCCAGGTACTGGTCGCGCATCTGCCGGGCGTCGACGACCTCGGTGAGCTGGAGCATCCGGTCGGCCAGCGTGGACTTACCGTGATCGATGTGGGCGATGATGCAGAAGTTGCGGATGCGCTGCGGCGCGGTCGCGCCGGGCTCGTGCGATGCTGCGTCCGGCGGTGCTGCGTTCGGCGTCGGGGGCAACGTGGTCCGTTTCCTGGGTCGGTGGGCTGGTGCTCAGATCCATGGTCCCATGCCCGGCCTGGTGGCATGCGGCCCGTGCACACGGTGGGCCGGGGTGGGCGTTTTGGCCGTCGGCGGTCGCTGCTGGTAGGCTGGCTGATCGCGCGTGGTGCTGTCGCGCGCTCCCTTTCAGCAATCAGGACCTTTCACCCAGGACAAGGACGAGGCCGTCGCGTGGCGAACATCAAGTCTCAGATCAAGCGGAACCGGCAGAACGAGAAGCGCCGCCTGCGCAACAAGTCGGTCAAGTCGTCGCTGAAGACGGCGATCCGCAAGTTCAACGAGGCGGTGCTGGCCGGTGACGCCGAGACCGCGCAGACGCTGTTGCGTGACGCGTCGCGCAAGCTGGACAAGGCCGCCAGCAAGGGCGTGATCCACAAGAACCAGGCCGCGAACCGCAAGTCGGCGATCGCCGCGCGGCACAACGCCCTGGGCGGCTGAGCCGCACCGCTACCCGGCGTCTCACCACTACCCGGCGGGGCGGTCGAAGCTCCGCTGGTTGGTACGGATCGGCCTGGTCTGCCCCACCAGCGCCGGCTCCACGGTTCGCAGCGGGATGGCCGCCCGCCCTCGCGCCCTCGGTACCGGTGCGACCGCCCGCGCCGTGAGGGTGGGCCGGGCGGGTACGGTGCCGAGCACCGTGATCACATCGTTCACCTTCACCATCGCCGCGACCGTGACGGGCAGCACGATCACCGACCACCAGCTGGTCAGCTCGGCGAGGGCGAGCAGCGCGCCCAGCGCCACCGCCCCCTCGAAGTACAGGAAGCAGAGCAGCCCGCCCGGCCGGATCCCGCGTAGCCGCAGCACCCGCGCGTACAGCGGGGCGGGTACCGCCGCCGGCGGCTGCGCACGGATCGCGGCCCGCCAGCCACGCCGCTCCCCGAAGGCGTCCAGCCGCAGGGCACTCACCGGCGTACCCCTTCCCCGCGCCGTGCCGCGCTCACCGAGAACACCGCGCGCTCCAGGGCGTACCCGCGGTCGTCGGAGCCGCCCTTGACCGCCGCGTTGCACTCTGCGGCCACCCGCATCGCGTCGACCAGTCCCTCCGGGGTCCACCCGCGGGCCTGCCGCTGCGCCCGTTCGATCTTCCAGGCCGGCATACCGAGCGTGCTGGCCAGCTGGTACGGGTTGCCCCGGCCGGCGGCGGCCACCCGGGCCACGGTACGCACGCCGTCCGCGAGCGCGTCCGCGATGGGTACCGGGTCCACCCCCACGCGCAGCGCCCAGCGCAGCGCCTCCAGCGCGCCCGGCACGTCACCGACCATGGCCGCGTCCGCCACCGTGAAGCCGCTGACCTCCGCGCGGCCCCGGTAGTAGCGGGCGATCGTCTGCGCGCTGACCTGCCCACCCGTGTCCGCGATCAGCTGGGCGCAGGCGGCCGCCAGTTCGCGCAGGTCGTTGCCGACCGCCGCCAGCAGCGCCTCCGCCGCGTCCTCCGCGCACTTGCCGCCCAGCCGGCGGAACTCGTCGCGCACGAAGTCGATCCGCTCCCGGTGCCGGGTCAGCTTGCCCGCCTGGATCACCAGCGCCCCGGCCTGGCGCAGCCCGTCGGCCAGCGCCTTGCCCTTCGCCGCCCCGAGGTGCGTCATCACCAGGCAGACCTCCGGGTCGGGCTGCTTCGCGTACCCGAGCAGGGCGGTGGCCAGCTCCTTCTTCGCGTCCTGCCCGTCGCGCACGATCAGCACCCGCTGCCCGCCGAAGAGCGACGGGCTGAGCAGTTCGGCCAGTTCGCCCGGCTGCAGGTCAGCGGCGCGCAGGTCACGCACCTCGGCCTCGGGGTCGGCGGCCCGGGCCGCGCCGACCACGCCGGACACTCCGCGGGCGACCAGCAGTTCTTCGTCACCGAGGACGAGGCACAGGGAGGGAGGCGGCGTCGTCACAGCGCCCATATTCGCACGCGGACCCGACAGAATCGTGGCTCGTCACCCTGGCGGGTGGTCGCGAGTGGCGCTGCCAGGCCGGCCGCGACCACCCTCGTGCCAATTCGCAATTTGCAATATCGTCGTACGCACCGTGTGCAACAGCGGACTGGCGGTGCGACCCGCGCCCGCTGAGCCGTGCGGTACTCACAGGAGCACGGAGAGCAGCGCCCGAGCCGCACGGGCGCCGGAGGAGGTGCAGCCGTGAGCACCACCGTCCTGGTGGAGTGGGCTCCGCTCGACTCGCCGCCGACCATCCCGGTCGAGCTGCCTTCCCCGGTGGACCCGTTGTTCCTGCCCGGCGTCCGGGAGTACATCGCGCTGGCCCGCCGGCACCGCCCGACGCAGCCAGAGGATCTCTGCTCCGAGTGCGACTGGCACTGGCCCTGCCCGGTGTTCTTCCAGGCACGCCGCTCCCTGATCACCGCCGGCGTCCACCCCTCCCGCTGGGCCTGACCCCGCGACTCAGGGTGGGTGGCGGCCGGGCGGGATGCCGTGACGGACGACGCGCAGCTGGTCGCCGTCCAGCGTGGCGGCCAGGTCCCCGTCCAGATCGGTACGCAGCACCGTCGCCCCGCCCGCGTGCAGCCGGGCGAGTACCGGCGCATTGGGCAGCCCGTACGAGTTCCCCAGCCCCACCGAGACCAGCGCCACCGCCGGGCGTACCGCGTCGAGGAAGGCGGGATCCTGCTTCGCGCTTCCGTGGTGCCACACTGTACGCTTTGGAGATATGAGCGGCAAGCTGTTCGACGAGGATTTCGAATGGATCTTGTACGACCGAATCTCGGACGACCGTGGGGGCCTTGGCCTGGGCGTTAAGCGCCAAGAGAAGGAAGGCAGCGTGGTCGTCGACCGGCTCGGCGGGCGGGTGTACGCCGTCTGCTGCGACAACGATTTGACGGCGAACACGCGGTCCAAGCGGTACCGGCCACGCCCCGACTACGGCAGGATGGTGGCGCTGCTCCAGGAACGGCCTGGGCGCCGCGGCGTTATCGCCTGGCACACCGACCGGCTCCACCGCACGCCTCGGGAGCTTGAGGACTTCATCGACGTCGTTGAGCAGACCGGCGCTCCTGTATACACGACCAAGGCCGGGCCGATCGACTTGACGACAGCGAGCGGCCGGATGGTGGCGAGGCAACTCTGCGCGGTCGCCCGGTTCGAGTCCGAGCACAAGGCCGACAGGATCAGGTCGAAGGTGGTGGAGTTGGCCACAGAGGGGAAGATCGCCAACGGCGGCCCCCGGCCGTTCGGCTTCACGAGGATCTACGCGGGCGAAGGGCCACGTCGGAAGATCCTCCGCGACGAGATCAACGAGGTCGAAGCCACGATCATCCGCGAGTGCGCTGCGCGGGTGCTGGCCGGCGAGCCGATATACAAGATCGTGGGCGACCTCAACAAACGCGGCATCACCTCCTCGTCTGGCCGGCCATGGTCCAAGCAGGCCATGCGCACCCTGCTCATGTCCGGCCGGATCGCCGGGCTGCGCGAGCACAACCGCCAGGTCGTCGGCCCCGCGGTCTGGCCGGCCATCATCGATGAGGAAACTCACAAGCGGCTGCGTGCCCTGCTCGCGGCCAAGCAGCGTCCGCCGGGAAGCAGGGTGAAGATCCACTATCTGTCTGGCTTCGTGTACTGCTCGGACTGCGCAGGCCGGGACGTGGCGATGCGCGTCGGGAGGTTTCACCGCACCACGCTGCGGTACTCGTGCCCCGCGAAGTCCGAAGGGGGATGCGGCGGGCGGGTCATCTGCCTGGACGACCTGCGGGGCTTCATCGACCGGTTCATGGAGGACCGGCTCAACGACCCGCAGACGCTGCGAGAAATCGCCCAGCGGGAGGCCCGGGAGGACCACGAAGCGGCGCGGCTCGTCGCCGCGATCGAGGCCGACGAGCGCCGCCTCGCTCTCCTGCAACCTCAGCTCGCCGACGGCGACGAGGAGGAGATCCCCGAAGTGCTCGCAACCGTCCGCACGCTTCGTAAGCGGGTGGCTCAGGCCCGGACGCATCTTGCCCACCGCGCCGGTGTACCGGCACTCGCTGGCGAATCGCTGCCGGACCTCGCGAAGCGATGGCCAGACCTGCCGTTGCAGCGCAAGCAGGCATTGCTCAGTCTGTTTGTGTACCGCATCCTGATCAAGCCCGCACGGCGTGGCCTGAACAGGTTCGACCCGGACAGGGTAGTTCTCATCCCGCGCGACGCGACGCCGGCCGCATAGGGCGCTGCGGGTACCTCCAGCCATCATCCCGACGCCGGCCGCCACGATCTCAAGCCTCAGGCTCTCCGGCTTCGCCCTCGACCGTCTGCGGTGCCCCACTGGGCCGACCTGAGCTTGTGGGCGCAAGCAGCCCAGCCCTGCGAGCCTGCGCAACGCGCTTCGCAGCCGCAGAGCTGGATATCCCGAATTCCTTGGCAACGGCCACAGTCGGGGGCTCGCCCCGGCGCCAGGCCGATAGGTACACGTCGGCCACTTTGGCCAACTCCTCCGGGCCGAGCATGCGTTTGCGGCCGACGCCTGGGCGAGGCTCGCCCAGGCTCCTGATGGCTTGCGCGAGTAGTTGCTCGTACTGGAGCCCGTCGGCGTAGGAGTCGGACAGCGGCGTTTCTCCAAGTTGCCGGAAGTGCTCGTGGGCCACGAGCGACGCCTGCAGGTCCTGCCTAATCTCGGCTCGGGCTTGTTGCAGGATGCTGGCAAGCGGGATGGCGCGAACCTCAGATGCCAGCAGTGCCTGAGGACCTTCGCCGAGTGGCAAGTACCCCCCGAGCGGCGCTGCCGGTATCGGTGAAGCGCCATGCCACAGGGCAACGCTGATGCACTCCAGTCGGCCGGCAAGCCATGCCCAGCTGCTCCTGATCTCCCACGGCCCTCGATTTTCGTCCGGCCAGCGGTTGACCTGGATCGCGGTGATCGGCTGAGGGTCGGGCGCCACCAACTGACGGTAGCGATCAGGGGATGCCCATGCAACAACCCCTTGGCCACGCCTTCCCTAAATTCCTGCCAGGTCATATCGGCAAGGTAGCAAACGCGGCTAGCCGTTGCACGGACGTGCCGCAAACTGGCATGCTCATGGTCATGAACGGAACGACCGCCGTGGGTCAGTACGCCGCAGTACGGCAGCTCTGCGTCACAGGGACGGCGAAGTACGTCCGCGAGGTCAGTGCCACCTCACTCCGCGAAATCGCGGCCGAGGTTGAACGGATCACGGGAGAGCCAGTGAGCGCCTCGACGGTGCTGCGTTGGGAACAGGCGAAGGCGAAGCCGACAGGCCCGCGAGCGCTCGCGTACCTGGCTGTGATCCAGGACCTCATGGCAGTCACGAGGAAGAGGCCGTGCCGGGTTGCCGCGGGCGGTGCTGCCTGATGCACCGTTGGCCTCACGGGCGCGCGGCATGAAGGCCGGCGAGACCGTGGAGCAGGCAATCGAGCGCCGGCTCGTCGAGTTGGCCGAGCAGTTCGGGCCTATCACCGATGCGCAGCGCGCTGCGGCGGTACCCCTGCTCGTACTGGCGCCGCCAGCCGTACCCGCTCCCCCGCGGCGGCGTCGCAGTCAGCTGCTGTCAGCCGTGGCCAAGCCCGACGAGGCCGCGTGACCCACACGACCCCCAGACACAGCGAGACCGGGCTGCCCTACAGCCCGGCCACCGCCAACGCCCCTCAAGAGAGGACCATCACCAGTGCCAACGGTACCGCCTTCCGCATCGTCGCGAAACTTCGCTCCGGCGGCTGAGCCCCCGCCTGCCTTCGCATGGCCGACCCGGGAGGAGTGGGCCGCCAGCTTCAACGTGGTGTTCGACGACGAACTCGCCCAGGTCGCCCGCAACGTCCCCGCCCGGCTCCGCGACTACGCCACCCGGCAGCAGGTCGAGCAGGCCGTCGCCGAACTGACCGCCTTCCGCACGGGGATGGGCGAGCCGATCCGGGAGGCCGTCGCCGCCGCGCGTACCGTGCTGCCTGGGTACGGCAAGCCGCGCCGTGGTGCTGACGGGCTCGGGTACGCGGAGTCGCTGGACGCGCTGACGCCGGAGGCGCGGACGCTGATCAACGCGGCCGACAGGCTCCGGGACCGGCGGCAGTACCTCGGCCGGGTCATCAAGTCGCTGAGGGGCGGGGAGGTACCGCCCAGGTACGTCCGCAACCACGCCGGACCGGTGGAGGCGCCCACCTTCGAGGGCATCATCGCCCGCTACGAGCGGGCCGTCGAGTGGGCGGTCGCCGACTTCACCGCCGCCCGCACGACGCGGCTACCCGACGACGACGCCTGGCAGCGGGAGCTTGACCGCCGCGCCCAGGTCGAGGAGTACCTCCAGCAGGGGCCGCTCATGGGCGGGAGTCG
>DATEJJ010000692.1:0-3408 GCA_035278125.1 Rugosimonospora sp. | reverse complement strand
GCGGCCTCTTCCAGCGCGGCGCGGCGCGGGCCCAGCGGATCGGCCGGCCAGGAGGCCCGGGCCACGTCGCCGGCGGTCGGGTTCACCGCGTCCGGCTCGGGCGCCGGCTCCCACAGGTCCACGACACCCGCCCCGGCCAGGCACGCGTCCCGCACCTCGGTCAGGAACGGCGACGGCCCGCGCGGCTTCTTCGTCCCCTCCCCCCACCAGTACCCGGAGCAGAGCAGCAGCAGCCTCGGCCGGGTGACACCCACGTACGCCAGCCGCCGCTCCTCCCGCTGGTCGTGCGCCCGCCAGTCGTCGGCGAACGCGGCCAGCGCGTCGCGTACCCCCTTCTGGTCCACCGCGCCGGACACGTCCAGCCGGGGCAGCCCCACCCGGTCGCCGCGCAGCGGGAACGGCAGCATCCCCAGCCCGCCCAGGTAGTGGTCGCTGGCCTTGGCCGGGCCGGGGAACACCCCGGCGGACAGGCCCGCCACCGCGACCACGTCCCACTCCAGCCCCTTGGCCGCGTGCGCGGTGAGGATCTGCACCGCACCCTCGACCACCTCCACCTCGCCGGAGGGCAGCCCGCGCTCCTCGGCCTCGGCCGCCTCCAGATAGGAGAGGAAGGCGGTCAGGGTGGCACCCTCCGCCTCGATGCTGAACCGCGCCGCCACCTCGCCGAAGGCGTCCAGGTGCGCGCGGGCCAGCCCGGCGTCACCGGGGCGTACCGCCACCTCCACGTCCAGCCCGATGGTGCGCTCGATGTCGGCGACCAGGTCGGCCAGCGGCTGGTCCAGCCGGCGGCGCAGGTCGCGCAACTCCGCACCGTACGCGGCGCAGCGGCGGTACCCCTCGGCCGAGTACCGGAGCAGGTCACCGAGGTCGTCCAGGGCCTCGGCGAGGCTCGCCTCGTCCAGCCGGTCGGTACCCAACGGGCTGGCCGGTGCGGCACCCGGCTGCGCGCGGCGCCGCTCGGCGGCCATTTCCCTGGCCCGCTCGTAGAGCGCCACCACGTCCCGCGGGCCGATCCGCCAGCGGGGGCCGGTGAGCAGGCGCAGCAGCGGCGCGCCGTCGGCCGGGTCGGCCAGCACGCGCAGCGTGCTCACCACGTCGCGTACCTCCGGCGTGTCCAGCAGCCCGCCCAGCCCGACCACCTCGACCGGTACCCCGCGGGCGCGTAGCGCCTCCTCGATCGCCGGGATCTGCGCGCGTACCCGGATCAGCACGGCGGTGGTCGGGCGCCGGTCGACCGGGATCTCCGCCGGTACCGCGGTCGGGTCGCCGGCCACGTGCCGCCAGGCGGTGACGATCCGGTCGGCGATCCAGCCCGCCTCGGCCGCACTCGTGGCCAGGAGTGCACAGTGGACGGTCGCGTCCCCGGCACGCGGGGGTACCGCCCGCGCGGCGGACAGCCGGGCCACCTCGTGCCCGAAGTCGCGCAGCGGCTCGGACAGCGCGTTGGCGACCCAGAGGATCTCCGGCCGGTTGCGCCAGCTGGTGGACAGCTCCAGCCTGGCGGCGGGGGTACCGTCGCGTCCGGGGAACTCCGCGCGGAACCGGTCGAGGGTACCGGCGCTGGCCCCGCGCCAGCCGTAGATGGACTGGCACGGGTCGCCCACGGCGGTCACCGGGTGCCCGCCGCCGAACAGCGCGCGCAGCAGCACCACCTGCGCGTGGCTGGTGTCCTGGTACTCGTCCAGCAGGACCACCCGGTACCGGTCGCGCTCGATCGCGCCCACCTCGGGGTGGTCCCGGGCGACCCGGGCCGCCCGGGCCAGCTGGTCACCGAAGTCCATCGCCTCCAGGTCGTGCTTGCGCTCGGTGTACGCGCGCACCATCGGCAGCAGTGCCAGCCGGGCCCGCTGCTTGGCCAGCGCCTCGGTGGCGTCCTTGTACATCCGGCCCGGCGGCTGGCTCAGCTGCGCGTGGAACCGGCCGGTCCAGGCGGACAGCTCCTCCGGGTCGACCAGGTGCTCGGACAGGTCAGCGGCGAGCCGCAGCACCGCATCGACCACAGTGGACGGTGCGGACTCCACCGCGGACATGTCCCCGTCGTACCGGCGCACCACCGAGTCGGCCAGCTGCCAGCAGCTCGCCTCGGTGAGCAGCCGGACGGTCGGCTCGTACCCGCCCCGCAGGCCGTGCTCGGTGACCACGCGGGCGGCGTACGAGTGGTACGTGGCCACGGTGGGCTCGCCGGCGAGCAGTTCGTCCCGGCCGAGCCGGCGTACCAGCTGGGACAGCCGGGCACGGATGCGGTGGGCCAGCTCGCCGGCCGCCTTGCGGGTGAAGGTGAGGCCGAGTACCTGCTCCGGCCGCGCGTACCCGTTGGCGACCAGCCACACCACCCGGGCCGCCATCGTCTCCGTCTTCCCCGAACCCGCGCCCGCGACCACCAGGAGCGGCTGGTCGGCCGGCGCCGAGATGATCTCCGTCTGCTCGCCCGTCGGCCGGTGCGCCAGCCCGAGCAGGTCCGACAGCTCGGCCGGCGTGTACCTCGGCCCGGCCAGTACCACGCTCACCGGTCCACCTCCCCTGTCACCTGACGGCCCTTGCCCGACACCGGGCAGGCGGTACGCACCGGGCAGTTGCGGCACTTCGCGTTCGTGACCGCCTGGAACGTGGACGCCGCCATGGTCGCCGCGGTACGCCGTACCATCGCCGCCGCCCACGCCGGATCATCCGACTCCGCCAACGGCGGCTGCCGCTGCTCCTTCGCGGCCAC
The DNA here is from genome assembly GCA_035278125.1 of Rugosimonospora sp. Lineage (GTDB taxonomy): Bacteria > Actinomycetota > Actinomycetes > Mycobacteriales > Micromonosporaceae > DATEJJ01. The sequence continues at coordinate 698 of DATEJJ010000692.1, read as the reverse complement.
GTGCGTGGTGCCCAGCTGTACCAGCGCCGCGCCCCCCGGTTCGTCACCCAGTTCCGGGAACGCCCCCGCCGCCACCGCCGCCTGGTACGCGCCCAGCTGCGGCTGCTCCGCCAGGTCGGCGTCGCTGACCGAGGTGGTCTTGCCGGTCTTCAGGTCGATCACGACCAGGCGACCCTGATCGTCGATCTCCAGCCGGTCCACCCGCCCCTTGACGCGTACCACGTCGTCGAGCTGTACCAGGAAATCCCGCTCGATCGCGGCCACCCGGCGCGGGTTGGCCGCGAGCCACTTCACCAGCTTGTCGATCATTTCCTCGGCCCGGCGCCGCTCCCGGTCGGCCATCCACCGGGCGGACAGCTCGATCTTGTCGAACTCGTCGGCCAGGTACGCGACCAGCGTGCTCCGGTCGACCTGCGGGCCTTCGGCCGCCATCGCCGCCTCGTGCACCAGGTTGCCGACGCTCTGTTCGGGGCTGCGTTCGGCCGCGCCGCCGTGCCGCTCCAGCAGCCACCTCAGGCTGCACCGCTGTACACCCTCCACAGTGGAGGGCGTGACGGTGACCGGCGCACCCTCGTCGTAGAGCGGCCGGTCGTCGGAGAGCGGGCGCAGGCCCCACCAGTCGTCGGGGTCGGCGCCGGCCACCCCGGCGGCAGCCAGCCGGGCGAGCTGGGCCGCGGCAGCCTCGAGCCGCTCCGGCG
>DATEJJ010000691.1:0-27215 GCA_035278125.1 Rugosimonospora sp. | reverse complement strand
CGCGCCGGCGCCCGCGCAGCGCGAGCGACCGCAGCCCGGCACCGCCCCGGCCCGCGGCGTGAATCCCGGGGCGAAGGCCAGCCGCTACCTCGACGGTCACTGGAACCGACGCTATCGGCACCATCGTCACGATCACGGCGTTCGGCCTGACCATCGGGACGACGCGCCAGGGTTCGATTTCCGTCCGTTTCACTCAATTGATCGACAACAAGCGATGTGGGTCGAGCGCAGCCTGAACACCTCGACGATCTCCAGCATTGGCGAGGTGCTCAGATCAGAGCAGGGCGTCGGCGGTGATGGGCAGGTTGCGGATGCGGCGGCCGGTGGCGTGGAAGACGGCGTTGGCGATGGCTGGTGCGACGCCGACCAGGACGACTTCGCCGAGTCCCTTCACGCCGATCGGGTCGGCTTGGCTGTCCTGACCGTCGAGGTAGATCGCGCGCAGGTCGGGGATGTCGGCGTTGACCGGGACGAGGTAGTCGGCCAGGTTGGCGTTGACGATTCGGCCGTCGCGGTGGTCGGTGACCGTGTGTTCGAGCAGGGCTTGGCCGATGCCGCCCACCATGGCGCCGAGGGCTTGGCTGTCGGCGAGTTTGGGGCTGATGATGCGGCCCGCGTCGTACACGCCGAGCATGCGCCGCACCCGCACCAGGCCCAGCCGGGCATCGACGGCGACCTCGGCGAAGATCGCGGCGTAGGCGTCGATGGAGAACGGTGATTGCGTCGGAGTGAAGGTGCCGAGGACTTCCAGGTTGGTGAGGTTGTTGCGGGCCAGCAGCCGCTGGTAGGTCTCCTCGCGCGTCGGGTCGCCTGTGACGGATAGCCGTCCGTTCTGTACGACGATGTCGGTGGCGTTGGCGCCGTACAGCGGCGATTGTGTGTCCCTGATGGCGAGTTGGATCGCCTGCTGGCGCACTCTGTCGCCGCCGTCCTGGACGGCCGAGCCGACGCTGGCCATGGTCAGGGAGCCGCCGTGCAGCGGAGCGGTCGGCATGAGGGAGTCACCGAGTCGGACGGTTACCTTGGGCATGGCCAGGCCGAGGGCGTCGGCGGCGATCTGGGTCATGGAGGTGTAGGTGCCGGGGCCCATGTCGCTGGTCGAGGACTGCACCAGGGCGGAGCCGTCGGCGTCCAGCCGGACCCGGGCCTGGGCCGGGGCGCGCAGGGTGTGGTAGATGCCAGCGGCCATGCCGGTGCCGATGAGCCAGTCGCCGTCACGGGTGGAGCGGGGTTCGGGGTTGCGTGGGTACCAGCCGAATTCGCGGGCGCCCGTGGTGTAGCACTCAAGCAGCCGTCGGGTGGAGAACGGCAGTCCGTTGGACGGGTCTGCCACCGGTTCGTTGCGTACTCGCAACTCGATCGGGTCGATGCGTAGTGCGTTGGCGAGTTCGTCCATCGCCGACTCGATGGCGAAGGCGGCGGTGGCGAAGCCGGGCCCGCGCATCGGTGCCGGGGTGTTCACGTCCAGCGGCACCGTCCGCAACGTCTGGCTGACGTTGGGCGTGTTGTAGAGCGTCTGTCCCGCCAGCAGGATCGGCTCCTGGAACCGTTCGTAGCTTGAGGTTTCCGCCCGCACATCGTGGGTCATGGCGGTCACCCGCCCGTCGTGGTCGCTGCCCAGGCGCACCGCGTACTGGTACGCGGCCCGGTATCCGACCCCGAAATACTGCTGCCTGCGGGTCAGGGCGAGCTTGACTGGCCGTCCCGTCATGCGGGCGGCGAGTGCCGCGATGGTGACGTGTGGCCAGGGTCGCAGGCCGCTGCCGAATGCGCCGCCGACGAACGGTGAGATGACGCGCACCGATGCGGGTGGAATGCCGAACACGGCGGCCAGTTCCGTCTGCGTGCCGCCGGTGACCCACTGGGTCTTGTCCCACAAGGTGAGGTTGTCACCGTCCCAGCGGGCGACGGTAGCGTGTGTTTCCATGGGGTTGTGGTGGTTGCGGGCGGGTCGGTAGGTCATCTCCAGCCGCACGGCCGCGGAGCCCAGGGCGGCCTGCGCGTCCCCGCGGGTGTAGGTCTGGGGCGGGTTGGTCGGGTTGTTTTCGTCGCTCAGGTCTGTCGAGGGTGGCTGTGCGTCGTATGAGACCTCTACCAGGCTCGCCGCGTGCTGCGCGGCCTCCAGGGTGGTGGCCACGGCCACGGCGACGGGCTGGCCGAAGAAGAGGACCTGGTCGTCCTGGAAGACGCGCAGCCGCCGGCCGGGAGGATTGTTGGAGCCCGGGTTGTCGAGGTACGGCAGGGTGGGGGCGTTGAGGTGGCTGATGACGGCCAGGACGCCGGGCTGGGCGAGGGCGGCGCTGGTGTCGACGCCGGTGATCCGGCCACGGCCGATGCTGCTGTCCACGACGACCGCGTGGACGAGGCCGTCGATGTCGTTGTCGGCTGCGTACGTCGCGGCGCCGGTGACTTTCAACCGTCCGTCCACTCGTGACAGTGGCGCTCCGACGGCGGCCTGGGGCTGAGGGCTCACGTGGTGCCTCCGACGGTGCGAAGCTGGCGTTCGACGGTACGTTTGAGCAGCTCGACCTTGAAGCCGTTGAACCCAAGCGCTCGGGCGCCGTCCGCCGCCGACTCGGCCGCCCTGGCCCACAGGCTGTTCGAGGGGCGCTCGCCGATGAGTTGCCGCTCGACGGCGGGCAGTTTCCACGGCACGGTGCCGACGCCACCCGCGGCGACCTTCGCGTCACGGATCACTCCGCCGCGTACGTGCAGCGCGACCGCCGCAGACGTCAGGGCGAACTCGTAGGACTGCCGGTCGCGCACTTTCAGGTATCCCGACCGCAGGGGGCGCGGATACCCGGGAATCTCTACGGCCGTGATCAATTCGCCGGGCTGTATGGCGTGTTCGATGTTCGGTGTGTTGCCCGGTGGCAGGAGGAAGTCGGTGAGAGCGATATTACGCTGGTGGCCGTCCGTAGCCAGGAGGTGCACGGACGCTCCAAGCGCCGCGAAGGCCACTGCCACGTCGGAGGGGTGGGTGGCGACGCATTGGTCGGAGGTGCCCAGGATCGCGTGCGTGCGGTTGTAGCCGCCCAGTGCGGCGCAGCCCGAGCCGGGTATGCGCTTGTTGCAGGTGGCCGTCACGTCACGGAAGTACGTGCATCGGGTGCGCTGCATGATGTTGCCGCCGATGGTGGCCATGTTGCGCAGTTGCGGGGAGGCGCTCAGTTCCAGCGCCTGTGAGACGACCGGGTAGGTGACGCGCAGGTCGGGGTTGGCGGCAGCCCGCGCCATCCGTACCAGGGCGCCGATGCGCAGGCCGCCGGCCGGGGTGACCGTGATCTCCTGCAACGGCAGGGCACTGATGTCGACCAGGGCGCTGGGGCGTTCGACCGTCTCGCGCATCAGGTCGACCAGGGTGGTGCCGCCGGCGATGTAGCGCCCGCCGCGGCGGGCGGCGCTCAGTGCCTCGCGGGTGTCGGATGCCTTGGTGAAGGAGAAGGGATACACGGATTCGGCCTCACTTCCCGCCAGCGGCGGCCTGTTGGACCGCCCGGACGATCTTCACGTAGCAGCCGCAGCGGCAGATGTTCCCGCTCATCCACTCCCGGATCTCGTCGGGAGAACCTGTGTGCCCCTCCTGGATGCAGCCGACGCCGGACATGATCTGTCCAGGAGTGCAGTAGCCGCACTGGAAGCCGTCCTGGTCTATGAACGCCTGCTGCAACCGGTGCAGTCGACTGTCATCCGCTGCGAGCCCTTCGATCGTGGTGACCTCGGCATCCTGCAGGCGCACGGCGAGCGTCAGGCACGAGTTGACCCGGTTCCCGTCGACCAGGACCGTACAGGCACCGCAGGCCCCGGCGTTACAGCCCTTCTTGGAGCCGGTCAACCCGAGGTGCTCACGCAGCAGGTCCAGCAGCGAGGTGCGGTTGTCGAACTCGATCGTGCGCTGCACGCCATTGACACGCAGCGAGACACGAGCACGGGGCGGCGCCTCCGTGGCCGCCCCTTCGGCGCCCCACCCGGCCTGCTCCGCGACCACGCCACCCGCCACCACCGCGCCCCCGACCGCGGCGAACGTCGCGATGAACGTGCGGCGCGAGGGCTCCCACGCGGCCTCTGCGGTAGCCGGAACGGTTGACTGTGGAGGATTAGTAGACATGCCCACTCTCTCGATCCCTCAACAGGTCGGCGAGGACAGGGACTTCCGGGGCCAGATCCGGCCCCACCCCGTCCGCCGCCTGGCTACAGGTGTTTGGTGAAGAACCGGGTGAGCTTGTCGGCGACCTGTGGGACGTATTCCGGTTTGTAGTACAGGTCGATGTGGGTCGCGCCGTCGATCAGGTGCAGTTCTTTGGGCTCTTTCGCCTTCTCGTACGCGTTCTGGCTGAAGTAGAGCGTGTCGGCCCTGGAGCCGGCGATCAGCAGCAGCGGGCGCGGGGAGATCATCTCGATTTCCTGGAACGGGAAGAACTGCTGCTGCGCGCTGAGGGTGGAGAAGACGAACCGGTCCATCGCCCTGGGGTTCGGGGCCACCTGGCCGTAGTAGATGTAGCCCTCGCGGTAGAGGTCGGAGGGGTTGGTCAGGGCGTCCTGCGGGTTGTCGGGTACCAGCGAGAAGTACCGGACCTCCTCGCCACGCGCCTCGCGGGTGCGCTGGCGGCCGACCTCCTGGAGTGTGGCGATGCGCCGGTCCCGGGGGATGGTGCCGCCGACGCCCTCGCGGCGGGCGGCGCCGAGGTCGAAGGTGCTGACCCCGGCGACGGCCTTGATGCGCATCTCGGTCTGCGCCGCGTTGACCGTGTAACCGCCGCCGGCGCAGATACCCAGCGCTCCGATACGCTGCTCGTCCACGTCGGGGTGGATGCTCAGGAAGTCGACCGCGCAGCGGATGTCCTCGACGCGCACGGCCGGCAGCTCGGAGAAGTGCGGCTCGCCGCCGCTCTCACCTTGGTACGAGGCGTCGAAGACCAGGGTGATGAAGCCCTGGGCTGCCAGCAGTTGCGCGTAGGTGGTGGGGACCTGTTCCTTGACGGCGCCGAAGGGGTGGGTCACCACGATCGCGGGGTACGTCGTGCCCTGCTCGAAGCCATCGGGTTTGAACAGGTTGCCGACGACCGTGTTGCCCTTGTTCTGGAAGGTGATTCGTTCCATGGTTGTGTCCTTACTGTGGTGCGGTGGTGGTGCGCGGTCGCCCGGACAGGTGCCGCGCTCGTGTGCGTGAGTCAGGGACGGATGATGACTTTGAGGGCTTCGCGGTCGTTCATCAGGCGGTAGCCTTCGGCAACCTGGTCGAGCCCGACGGTGCGGTCGAAGACCCGCCCGGGGTGGATCTCGCCGTTGAGGATGTGCGGCATGAGCGCTTCGATGTAGGCGCGGGCGGGGGCGACGCCGCCGGTGAGGGTGAGGTTGCGCAGGAACTCCATGAAGCCGAACGGGATCTCGGGGTACTGCGGGGCGCCGACGCGGCTGATGGTGCCGCCGTCGCGCACGACCGCGGCGGCTTGGACAAGCGCGTCTTTGAGGCCCACACATTCGAGCACCCGGTCGGTGCCGAACCCACCGGTCACTTCCTTGACGGCGTCGGCGCCGTCCTGGCCGCGACCGGCGACGATGTCGGTGGCGCCGAACTCGCGGCCCAGATCGGTGCGGGCGGTGTGCCGCCCCATCAGGATCACCCGCTCGGCGCCGAGTAGTTTCGCGGCGATGACCGCGCACAGCCCGACCGCGCCGTCACCGATCACGGCCACGCTCTCCCCCGGCTGTACGCCAGCGGTGCGGGCGGCGTGGTATCCGGTGCACAACACGTCGGAAAGGGTCAGCAGGTCCGGCAGCAACGGCGAGTCCTCAGCGACGGGGAGCTTGACCAGGGTGGCGTCGGCGTAGGGGACGCGGGTCGCCTCGCCCTGGCCGCCGTCGACTCCGTTGATGCCCCACTGGCCGCCGTGGCGGCAGGAGGTGTGCAGGCCGCGGCGGCAGTACTCGCAGGTGCCGTCCGCGTAGGTGAACGGGGCGACGACCAGATCGCCGGGCTTGACGACGCGTACCTCGGGACCGGTCTGTTCGACCACGCCGATGAACTCGTGTCCCATCTGGCGGGGGTGGTCGGTGTACGGCGCCGCCTTGTACGGCCACAGGTCGCTGCCGCACACGCAGCCCAGCACGATACGCAGGACCGCGTCGGTGGGCTGCTGGATCTTCGGGTCCGCAACGTCCTCGACACGGACGTCGCCGGCCTGATACAAGAGTGTCGCGCGCACAGTCGGGCGCCTTTCTTTCGTGTGGTGCCGGGTCAGCGGGTCGGGGTGGGTGGTGCCTGGTAGTCGGGGTCGGTGACCGCCTCGCCCCACACGGTCTGCGGCGCGTCGCTGCCGTCGCCGTCCATCAGGGTCAGGTGGGCCATGAAACGGTCGGGGGCAAGGTCTTCTCCCGGTCTGCTACGGGCGCGGGATGATGAGTCGGTCAAGGGCGTGGCCGCGTCAGTCCTCGGTGATCTTCCTGAGTTCGGTGATCGCGGTCATCGCGTTGGGCCAGCCGGCGTAGAACGCCAGATGCGTGATCGCCGAAGCCAGTTCGTCTTTGCGCAGGCCGTTGTCCAACGCCCGGCGCAGGTGCGAGCCGAGTTGCTCGGTGCGGTACAGCGAGACCAGCGCGGCGACCGTCACCAGGCTGCGGTCCCGGGGCGACAACCCGGGGTCGGCCCACACCTGCCCGAAAAGCACCTCGTCGGTCAACCGCACCAACTCGGGTGCGGTGTCCCCGATCAGTTGCCGCGCGCGACTTGGACCGGACTGCGTCATCTGGGCCTGCCTTCGTCTGTGGAACGTCATGACGGCGGACACGAGGACCGCGACCGGTCCCGTTCCCAACCCGTCCCTGGGAACCAACTGCTGCCGTGACGCAGCAGTCCGGCCACACGGTGGGGCGGACCGGCTACCGCCAAACCGTGCCACCCGCGACGGTGGCACGGCAGACCGCGTCCAACCAGGGAGTCGCCAGCGGGGGTGCGACACGTCCCCCCTGACACCCGCGCCCCAGGTCACGGCCGGGGCACACTGGTGGCATGGCAGGCCAGCGGCACCCCGACGGCGGCACCGAACTCGGGCGGTTTCTCACCGCCCGCCGCACCCAGGTCACCCCCACCGAGGTCGGCCTCACGCCCGGCACCGGGGTGCGCCGCACCCCCGGCCTGCGCCGGGAGGAGGTCGCCACGCTGGCCGGGATGAGCATCGACTACTACACCCGGCTGGAACGCGGCAAAGAAACCCGCCCCAGCCCCGCCGTCGTCGACGCTCTGGCCCGTGCCCTGAAACTCGACCAGGACGAACACGGCCACCTGCGCGACCTGGCCGCCCGCGCCGCCCAGTACGCCCCCCAGGCCGCACCCGCCCCCAGCCGCACCGTGCGCCCCCAGCTGACGCAGCTCCTGGAAACCCTGCGCCCCAACCCGGCCTACATCACCAGCCGCACCCTCGACCTGCTCGCCTACAACCCCGGCGCCCTCGCGCTGTACGCCGGCATCGACGAATGGCCCGCCAGCCAGCGCAACCTCGGCCGCTACCTGTTCCTGCACCCCGCGGCACGCCACCTCTACGCCGACTGGCACACCCAGATCCGCGGCTGCGTCGCCCGCCTCCGCGCCCTGGCCGGCACTGACCCCGACGCCCCCGACCTGGCCGGCCTCGCCGGCGAACTGCTCCTCAAAAGCCCCGACTTCGCCAAACTCTGGGAACGCTACGACGTCACCGGACGTGCCTCCGGGCACACCAAAACCTTCCACCACCCCCACGTCGGCACCCTCACCTTGGCCTTCCAAGGCATGCAACTGGAAGCCACCCCCGGCCAACGCCTCGGCGTCTACGTGGCCGAACCCGGCACCCCCGACCACGACGCGATGACCCTGCTGGACATGACCGCACCCCGCCACGCCGAACAACCGGCCACGCCGCAACAGCCGTCCCTACCGCAATAGTCGACCAACCCCGGCCGGAGCACGACGGGGGCCTATCGACTCTACGTGCGCGGCCGGCAGCGGCGTCCCTGCGGGGCAGGCTGCACGATCCGGCCCGCGGTCACCCCGATCGGTCGCCGACCGCACGCTGCCACCCACGACCGCCGCCTGGGCATCCACACGGAGATCGAACGGTGGCTTGCCGGGCGCCGGCGGCGTCACTGGTTGAAGCGCGCCGCGAACGCGTGCGTCAGCTGCGGCCAGACGATGGGATCGTGTCCGGGGACGAGTGCGAAGCCCCGCTCGGCCGAGAGCTTCTTCAGCCGGCGGATCGGCTCGACCGTCTCCCGCGGATCGATGTCGACCACTCCGCCGATCGGCAGCTCATGCTCGATGTTCTCGGTGAGGTCGGCGGCGTCGAAGGCGAAGACGAAGCCCCCGCCGCCGACCGAGTCGTCGAGCTCGACCATGAAGCTCTGATGCCCCGGGGTGTGACCGTAGGTCGGGATCACCGTCACCCCGGGTGCGATCTGCTCCTCGCCGTCGGCAAGCCGCCAGTCGATGTTCGGGTCGTCGTAGTCCACCCGCGCCATGGCATGGCGCTCCGGTTCAGGCCCGGGCTTCATGCCGTACGCGAGTTCGCGGCGCTGGGCATGTACCGGTACCCGCCCAGCGAAGAGCTTCAGCCCGCCGGCGTGATCATGATGCAGGTGGCTGAGGCCCACCGCGTAGATCTCATCGATGTCGACGCCCACCGCGGCCAGGCCCTCCTCTATTGGCTCACCCGGTCCGGGTAGTACGGGCCGGTACTCCACGCTCGGGAAGAAGCGCCGGTAGAGCGCGGAATCCCGGATGAGTGCGGTGTTGAAGCCGGTATCCAGCAGCAGCCAGCCGCCGTCGCACTGCAGCAGGATGCCTGGCACGGGTTCGCGCATGCGCTGCTCCGGGGGAGCGCCGAAGACGGAGATCGACTTCGGCAGTTCCTCCCATCCCAGCGTCAACAGGATGATCCGCCGTACCCCTGAACTCATGACGATCTTCTTCCGTTCCCGGCGGTGCCGGCCGATATGACCTCTGGCTGGTAGCTGCTCCGACAGGCTGCGCGGCTAGGCCGACAGGTTCGCGAGCAGCAGGGTGTTCGGGTCGGAGACGACGTGCGCGTCGGCGACCCCCTTCAGCCATGGTTGCGCCACCATGAAGTCGGTGACGTTCACCAGGTTCTCCCAGCAGCCGGTGGCGAGCGCGCTCTCCGCGGCCGTGGAGAAGTCGGCGTTCGCGCCGCTGGCCAGGGCGGTGGCGAGCTGCGCCGTCGTGGTCTTGTCGGTGCAGCCGAAGTAGTTGAGACCCGCCCCCGGGTCGAAGCTGATGTGCCCCCACGTGTAGGGCGACGGGGCGTCCGGCCAGCCGGGTGTTGCCATCAGGTCGGGCGCCGTCTTCGGGTCCGATGGCCATCCGAAGATCTCCGATGTCGGGTAGCCCTGCACCTTCACGTTCAACCCCATCGCGTCCAGTTCGGCCGAGATCAGGTTGGAGACGATCTGACTGTCCGGCTGGCTCGAGTCGTAGCCGATGGTCAACGACTTCTGGCTCGGCGGCAGGCTGGCCACGATCCCCTTGAGCGCGGACGGGTCGTACGCGATGTCCTGCTTGGCGAACTGCGCCGGCATCATGTTCGCCGGGTAGACCTGGGTGGCCGTCGATCCGCGCCCGAAATATGCCTGCTTGGTGATCGCGTTGATGTTGATCGCCTTGAGCAGCGCGGTGCGGTTGCCGGCGCTCGTGAGCATTCCGTGTGCCGGGTTGACATAGAAGTACTCGGAGATCATCGACGGTAGCGTGCAGCTGTTGACGGCCTTGTTGGCCAGGTAGGAGGCCACGGCCGAGGACGGCAGGTCATGCAGGATCGCCGCGACCTGGCCGTTGTTGAACTGCAGCTGCTGCGCCGACGAGTCGTTGATCACCGGAAGCTCGACCGTGGTGAAGTAGGGCTTGGCGCCCCAATAGCCCGGGTACGCCTGGAGCTCGTACTGCGAAGAGACGAGCGCCTTAGTGATCGTGTACGGCCCGGTGCCCAGGTCGTGCGTCTGCAGGTAGGTCTGGTCGTTGTCCTTGCCCTTGTGTGCGGCCAGTCCCGTCGGGCTCATCATCTTCGGGGAGTACGCCGAGGCGAGGTAGGTGAGGAAGGCCGAGTTGCTGTTCTTGAGGGTGATCGTCACCTTGTCGGCACCATCGGGTACCACTGACGCGACGTCGGCAATCATGTACGCCGGGCCCTGGTTCACCGCCGCACGCCGGTCGAACGACGGCTTGACTGCCGCGGAGGTGAACGGGGTGCCGTCGTGGAAGGTTACTCCCTGGCGGAGCGTGAAGGTGAAGACCTTGTTGTCCGCCGAGGCCGTCCAGTTCGTCGCCAAGGACGGCTCCAGCGCCGGCGATGCCACACCCGGCTTGTAGGTGAGCAGGCCCTCGTATGTGTTCGTGGTAAGGATCAAGCCCTGCCCGGCGTAGAAGATGTCGGGGTCTGGCGGCTGGCCCGGGTCCTGCAGGAACGACAGGTGCAGGGTGTGACCATCGGGGTCGGAGCCGGTCGGTTTGGTCAGGTTGCAGCCATAGGTCAGCGTCGCCGTGGTGGGTGCGGTCGTGCCACTCGCGCCGCTACCTGACGCGCTCGACTTGGTGCATGCCGCGAGCGCTGCCGCGCTGGCGGCGGCGAGCATCATGATTGCTAATCGTCGAACCGAGCCGCGCATTGTCAGACCTCCACCGGAGTGCGGGAATGTGGAACCTCAAGCTCAGCGAAGGCGCTGATGATCTCGTCGGTGGTGCGGACTGCTCCTGCTTGGAGGTACTGCATCGCGTCCAGTGCGGCCGTGTGCCGGGCCAGACTCGAACCGCCGACGCAGTCGCCGACGACCCGTACGTAGAAGTCGCGTTGATGTGCGTCCGCGAAGGTGTACTGGATGCAGACATCCGTGAGCCCACCGATCAGTACGAGCGTCTCGGCACGCAGCGCACGCAGCAGGATCTCGAACTCGGTGCCGATGAACCCCGAGTAGCGACGCTTGACGATGTGGAACTCTCGTTTGCTCGTCGGGTCCGGCCGCAGCGACTCCACCAGCTCGGTGCACTCGTCGCCGTCGAGACAGTGCGCGTCCTCCGATCCGTCGAGTTCCCGTCCGAAGTCGATCCCGCTGCGCCGGTGTACCTCCTGGAAGAAGACGATCGGCACCTGCGCGGCGCGTGCGGCGGCGAGCAGGCGTTCGGCGCGTGCGATCCGCTCGGCGGTCCCGGGCATGACCGAAATGCCGACTTGGTCGGCGGGCATGTCCGTGCCCTTCTGGAAATCCACCACGACCAAGACCGGCTGACCCACGATCATCGGTTGCTGCATCGGCTGCCCCTCAGACCTTGATCCGCGGATCGGCGACAGCCTGCATGACGTCCACCACGGTGTTGATCACGACATAGCCGACGCCGAGCACGAGGGTGACTCCGGCGATCGCCGGGAAGTCGCCGACCGGAATGCTCTGCGCGACGTACTGGCCGATGCCGGGCCAGCTGAAGACCTCCTCGACGACGAGCACCCCGGCGAACATCAATCCGATCTGCAGGCCGGTCATCGACATCGCCGCGCCGAGTGCGTTGCGCAGCACGTGCCTGCGCAGGATCTGCATCTCGGTGAGGCCCTTTGCGCGCGCGGTGCGCGCGTAGTCGCTCGTGAGATCGGCGACCAGACTGGAGCGCAGGACACGCCCGATCGACACGGCCGGGCCGAGCGCGATGGCGGTTGCGGGCATGGCGAGATGCTCAAGCGCGTTGATCACCACGTCCCATCGCCAGTGCAGGATGCCGTCCATGACGAGCAGGTGGGTCGGGCCGCCCGGGGGGTTGGTGATGCTGGTTCGCCCCGTCGCCGGCAGCCAGTTGAGGTACCCGTAGAAGACGATGATGCCGCCGATGCCGAGCAGGAAGGCCGGCGCGGACGCACCGATGAACAGCACCAGCCGGAACAGGCCGGCGCCGCGCCACCTGAGGGTGGTACCGAAGGCGAGCAGCACCGCCAGCGCGATGGCGATGACCAGCCCGGCGAGGGCGAGCTCGGCGGTCGCTGGAAGGTAACTGCCGAGGTCGGTGCTGACTGGGCGGCGCGTCCGGTACGAGTTGCCGAGGTCGCCGTGCACCAGACCCGTGAGGTAGTGCCAGAACTGCGTCAGCACCGGCTGATCGAGGCCGAGGGTGTGCCGCTCCTGGACGATGGCCGACGCCGACGCCTGCCCGCCGAGCATGGCGTGTACCGGATCCAGTGGGGAAATGTGCTGCAGGTAGAATACCACCGCGGCCAGCCCGACGACGATCACCACCATCGAGCCGAACCGTTTGGCGACCAGAGTCGTCATGCGCTACTCCGGATCAATCAGGTTGCGCACGCCGTCGCCGGCGATGTTTCCGACAAGGGCCAGGGCGACGACACCGAGCCCGGGCATGACCGGGACCCACCACTGCTGCAGCAGGAAGCTGAGGTTTCGTGCGCTGTCCGCACCGAGCTCGGGCGCCGGGGCCGACTGCCCCAGGCCGAGAAAGGACAGGCCAGCGAGCGTCAGGATCAGGTTGCCGACGTCCAGGCTCGCGGTGACCACGGTCGCCGGAACGGCACCCGGGAGCAGGTGGCGCAGCGCGATGCGGATCCGGCCGGTCCCCGCCAGGCGGGCGGCCTCGACATGGGGGCGTGCCGCGAGTCTGGTGATCTCGCCGCGCACGATGCGCGCGTAGAACGGCCACCAGACAATCGATACGGCAACAAGCGTATGCACGAATCCCGGCCCGAGCGCGGCGGTCACGGCGATGGCGAGCACCGGTGCCGGCAGGGCGAGGAATCCGTCGGTGACCCGCATCAGGATGTTGTCGATCCAGCCACCGGCCGCACCGGCGATCAGGCCGGTGACGCCGCCGACGACTACCCCGACCGCGATCACGGCGAGCGCGGCGAACCAGCTGGCCCGCATACCGAACAGGACGCGGCTGAGGATGTCGCGGCCGATGCTGTCCGAGCCGAGCAGGTAGCCGCTGGTGCCGGGGCCCGCAAGTGGCTGGCCGACCGGGACGATCGGGTCGGCGGTGCTGAGCACCGGCGCCAGCAGGGCGACGAGGGTGACCACGCCGAACATCGACGCGGCGATCCAGGACCAGCACCGCGACAGAGGCATGCGCGCCCGGCGTACCCGTTTGAGGCGGCCGAGTGCGGGCCGCTCGATCGGTTCGGCGACCGCCATGTTCAGGCCACCTCCGCCGGTTCCGGGTTGATGCAGGCGACCTGGTGCAACTCGTCGTGCCGGAAGGCGGTCAGGCGCACATCGAGCTCGTCCTGACCGCAATACTCCGTGCGCTGCGGGCAGCGTGGATGGAAGGCGCAGCCGGTGGGCGGGCGCAGCGCGGTGGCCGGTTCACCAGCCAGTCGCAGGGGCTCGCGGTCGAGGTCGGGCACGGCGCTCAGCAGCGCCTTCGTGTACGGGTGCACGGGCTGCGCGATGACCTGTTCGGCCGGGCCGACCTCGACGATGCGACCGAGGTACATCACCGCGATGCGGTCGGCGACGATACGGGCGACGGAGAGGTCGTGGGTCACGAAGAGGACCGACATGCCGAGCTCGCGCCGCAGCCGCGCGATGAGGTTGAGCACTGAGGCGGCCAGCGAGACGTCCAGGGCGCTGGTCGGCTCGTCGCACAGCAGGATCGGCGGTGGCACGACGGTCGCGCGGGCAAGGCAGACGCGCTGCCGCTGGCCACCCGAGAGCTGCGCGGCCTTCGCCTTGGCCACCTCCGCTGGCAGCCCGACGTGGTTCAGTGCCTCGACGACCTTCCCCGCGCGCTGCTTGCGCCCGAGGGAGCGCACCCGCTCGCCGACCAGCTCCTCGACGGTCATCCACGGCGTGAGCGAAGCGCCACTGTCCTGGAACACCATCTGTGGCCCCACCGGCGAGTCGAGTGCCACTTCGCCGGCGTCGCGCGACTCCAGGCCCGCGGCGACGCGAAGGAGGGTGGACTTGCCCGAGCCGCTCTCGCCCACGAGCGCGACGGATTCTCCTGCCGCAACGGTGAGCGCGACCCCGCGCAGGGCATGCAGCCGTGCGGAGTGGCGCAGACCTGATCCGACCGCGAACGACTTGGTGATACCGCGCATCGCCAGCAGTGCCCGACCGGCGGGCTGGCTGTGCGCCTCGATCGGTTCCGCGGCGTGCTCGCGGGAGATGGCTGCGGTACGCGCGCTCACCTCGGCCTTGTTCAGGATGCAGGCGCTGGAGTGGCCCGGCGCGATCTCGACGGGCGCCGGCGGGCGGCTCTCGCAGTCGTCGACAGCGAGCTCGCACCGTGGCGCGAACGCACAGCCGGGCTGTGGCGTAACCGGGCTGGGTACCTCACCGGCAAGGGCGACGAGGGGCTTGCTCCGGTCGGTGTCCAGGGAGAGCCGAGACCGCATGAGTCCGAGCGTGTACGGGTGAGCCGCGTCGCCAAGCACGGTGCGCGTGTGCCCGACCTCGGCAAGACGACCGGCGTACATGACGGCGATCCGGTCGGCGACCTGGGCCGCGACACCGAGGTCGTGTGTGATCATCACGACGCTGCAGCCGATCTCGTCGCGCATTGACCGCAGCAGCGCCAGCACCTGGGCCTGCACGGTCACGTCCAGCGCCGTCGTCGGCTCGTCGGCGATCACCAGCGACGGGTTGCCGGCCACCGCCATGCCGATCATCACGCGCTGCCGGAGACCTCCGGACAACTCGTGCGGGAACGCCCGCATCCGAGCGTGCGGCTCCGGGATCCCGACCGCGGCGAGGAGCCGCTCCGCCTCGGCCTCGCTACCGGCCGCCTCGGCAACCTGCTTGCCGACCCGCATCGTTGGATTGAGCGACGTCATCGGGTCCTGGAACACCGCGCCGAGGTGTAGCCGGCGCACCTGGCGCCGCTCGGCCTGCGGGCTGGTCACCATGTCGTGGCCGCGGACGCTGACTCCGCCGGAGATCCGGGCCCGCTTGTCGAGCAGGCCCAGCATGGACAGCCCGAGTACGCTCTTGCCCGAGCCCGACTCCCCGACCAGGCCGAGGATCTCGCCGGGCCGAAGGTCCAGGCTGACGCCGCGCAGCGCGTGGATGTCGCGTCCGGCCCGGTGGAAGGTGACGTGCAGATCGTCCACTGTCGCGATGGCGGTATGTGAGACGTCCGGCACTCCGCTGAGAGTCGCTGTCATGGCCAGCTCCCCTCTGCTCCGTCAACGCCCGGATATGCTGATCGCCAAATACCTGTCGATTGACAAACAGTAGGAGCCGGTTCGTGTCGGCAGGGTTCCGCGACGTAACAGTTCTGTTTCCGGGTGGCATATCGGCGTCTTCGCATCGCGGGCCGCCGTCTTGCTGTCGCGTCGACGTCGCAGACCGCTCACGGGTGTGCCAGGATCGATCAGGTGACAGGTATTGGTAGCGTCGGCCGCCCACGGCACACCGCCCCGCTGCGGGAGGGCGCCTCCGGTCGTGACCAGATACTCGACGCGGCTGCACAGATGTTCAGCGAGCAGGGCTACAGTGCCGCCTCGACCCGCCGGATCGCCGAAGCGGTCGGGGTCAAGCAGGCATCGCTCTACTATCACTTCGCGAGCAAGCAGGACATCCTCGCCGAACTGCTCGCCGGTACGGTGCGGCCGTCCCTCGCCTTCAGCGCCCGCCTCGCCCGCTCGGATGAGCCACCGCACATCCAGCTCTACGCGCTGACAGCCTTCGACGTAGCCCTGCTCTGCTCGCGGCGGTGGAACGTCGGCGCGCTGTACACACTGCCCGAACTGCGTGCCGAACAGTTCGCAGACTTCCGGCGGGACCGCCTGATGCTCAAACGCGCCTACGGGCGCCGGGTGACGGCGGGCCTACGCGACGGCGTCTTCAGTGCCACCAACGCCGGCGTGGCCACCGCCCTGGTGTTCGCGCTCGCCGAGAGCGTCATCGCCATGCGCGCCGACGGCGTACACACCGGAACCAGACTGGGCGACGTGATCGCGACGGGTTGCCTGCGACTGTTGGACTGCGACGCCACGGACCTGAAGACAGCTGCCGTGGAGTCCGCCCGTCTGCTTGCCTCCGGCAAACCAGTCGAGCGACAGTTCTAACAGGCTGGCCATCGGTCTTCCGTAACACAGTTGTTACTGCGCTCAACCTCTCCGTCACACCAGGCTGTCACTATTTGTCACCTGACAGGTATCGGCGACGCGACGGAGGCATGCCGGTGAGCACCGCGACACCCCTGGGCGTGCAGGCCCACGCCCGCACACGGGCCGGTTCGGCATCTCGCTGATCGTGCCGGCCCATCACGATCGAGTCGCCGCGAACCTGGCGTGCCGGTTCACCGGCCAGGCTCCACTGAACGGTGAGCCGCATGGCGGGCTGCTCTATGTCACCGGGCAGATGCCACTCGACCCCGCAACGGGAGAACTCGCACCCGGCGGCATCACCGAACAGACCGATCAGGTGATGCGCAACCTCGCTCGGGTCCTGGAGCTGTGCGGCTCGTCGCTGGAGTCGGTCATCCGGTCGGGCGGGTACCTGACGTCCATGGACCTTTACCCCGGCTTCAACGCGGCCTATTCACGGTGGTTCAGGCCGCCACGTCCGGCGCGTACGTGCATCGCGGTCACCGGGCTGGCCGTGGGTGCGCTCGTCGAGGTGGATCTCGTTGCAGCGCTGGACGGCAGTACCCGGGCCTGAGCGGACCCGACCACCGCCCGCAGCGGCGCCCCCCAGACCGTCAGCCAGTCGTCGACGACCTTCGACAGCTGATCCAGCCTGGATTCGAGGATATACAGACCACGCGTCGGGCAGGACGCTCCGATCTCGACCAGCACTGGCCTGAGCTGGTGTTCGACGGCGAGCGCATGCCCCGCACCGGCGCCAACCATGACCGGCACCGTGGCCTTGGCGGCGAACTCGTCGCGCCCGAACTGATCCAGGAACGCCTTGAGCAGGCCAGTGATCGACGCCTTGTAGACCGGCGAGGCAACGACCAGCAACTCGCTGTCGAGCACCTGATGCTTGGCCGCGGCCACCTGTTCGTCGCCCCCGCCGAGCAGGCCCGGTGCGAGATCGGCCAACTCCACCAAGGTGATCTCCGCAGCACCGCCGAGCACGGCGTCGGCCACGGCGACCGCCACCGATGCCGTACGCGAGCCACGCTTGGGATTGCCGATCACCACGCATACCTTCGTGGCCACTCAGAACTCCAGCAGGTTGTCGCGGAACAGGGGATGGCTGTATTCGGTGCGCACCAGCCCGCGCCGCTGCAGTTCCGGCACCAGACCATCCGTGATCTCGGTGACGTAACGCCGGTTGAGCCTCTTCTCCGGGCTGGTGATCAGGAACCCGTCGCCGCCGACCGCTGCGATGAACGCCTCCATCGAGTCGGCGACGGTCTCCGGGGTACCCACATAATCGCTCGCCCCACCGAGGCCGTCGTCGATGACGGCCTGCCGGAGTGTCTTGCCCTCGGCGCGCTTGACGAACGCTTCGAGGAACCCGCGTTCGCCATTGGTCGTCACCGGCGGCAGCGGTTGATCCCAGTCGAAGACCGAGAAGTCGATCTCGGTGATCGATCCCATCGTGGCGAGCACCAGCTCGATGTAGAGCGGGTCAGACATCCATCGCAACTTCTTCGCCTTGGCCTCCTCGACGGTGTCGGCGACGATCGGGGACATCAGAAAGAGCACCTTGCAATCATCCGGCTTGCGGCCGTTTTCGATGAGCCGCTCGCGGATGTCGTCACGGAACGCCTTCGCCCGATCCGGGGTGTTCGCCGTCGCGACGATCGTGTCGGCGAACCGGGCGGCGAACGCGCGGCCGGGCACGGACGCTCCCGCCTGACAGAGCACCGGGCGCCCCTGCGGCGCGCGCACCGTGTTCAGCGGCCCGCGAGACTTGTAGTACTTGCCGGCGAAGTCGACTGTCCGCACCTTCGTGAAGTCGGCGTACGTACCGGTGGCGCGATCGCGAATCACCGCGCCCTCCTCCCAGGAATCCCAGAGCGCGGTGACGAGGTCGAGGTACTCGTTGGCCATCGCATACCGCTCGTCGTGCTCGTAGAGCCTGTCGAGGCCGAAGTTCTGCGCCGAGCGGTCCTCGGCGGAGGTCACGATGTTCCAGCCGAACCGGCCCCGGGCGATGTGATCGACGGTCGACGCGAGCCGGGCCAGCAGGAACGGCGGGTAGAAGCTGGTCGACATGGTGGGGACCACACCCAGACGCGAGGTAGCCGCGGCCATCAGCACCGCAAGCGGCACCGGGTCATGCTTGGGGTTGACCCCGTGCTTCAGATCGATCTGCATGGTGCCGCCCCACGCGTCGGAGACCATCAACTTGTCCTCGATGATCACGTAGTCGAAGCAGGCCCGTTCCAGGTCCTTGGCCATCTCGACGTAGAAGTCACCGGACATGTCCTTGCCGCCGTTGCCCCACGTCCCGGCCCAGTCGTCGGTGACGAAGTTGAGAAACCACGCAAGGTGGAACCTGCCAGGTCGCGCGTCAGCGTTCATCGATGATCCATTCCGAACCGTCGCGCAACACGACGGTCTCGCCTTTTCGAGGGATGTCGGCTGGCGGCGCCGGTGCCACCGCGTCGGGTGGCCAGCTGAACCGGGCCGCCCAGTCGTCGTTCTCCAGCCGCCAGGCGACGGCGGCGAAGTCACCACCGGATTGGCAGCCGTCGAGGATCGTCAGCGCGTACCGGCCAGTGCGCACGATGCGGCCGCCGTCGCAGTGCAGTGCCAGCAGGTCGTGGTCACTGCCGGGTAGCCGCTGCCACCGCTCGACGTAGCCGATCTCGGCGCCGGCACTGCCAACCGAACCGGTCTCGATGAGGTCTGGCCCGTCCCAGCCGACGTCGCCGACGTCTTCCCAGAGGCTCGGGTCGAGTTCCACCTCGCGGTGCCAGGTCAGCCGCAGCCCATCCCACGTGGTGGTGCCGGCGAAGCACATCACCTGATCGACACCATCGTGCGGCAACCGTAGGTCACAGTATGCGGACCCGGCCTGCAGCCACCACACCACGGCAGGCTCGGTCATCTCGGCTCCACCGACGGCAACGCCGTTGCGTACCCAGCCGCCACGGAACTCGGCGGGAATCACGACGTGACGAGAGTGGGGTCCGCCGCGCCGCCCACCCCTCGGGCGAGCTCGGCCTCGCGACCGAAGGAGTTCTTCTCCACCCATACCTCGGGCATCGTGATCTCGCCCGCCGCGAGACGCTTCTGCAGATAGCGGAACACCTGGACCGTCTGCGCGTAGAGGTGCTCGCCGGCCTTGAGCGGAAGCTTGTTGGAGCCGTCAGCACGCACGAAGCGCCCCAGCGGCGCGACCAGCACGTCGTAGTCGACGTTGAAGAACAGCGGGAAGGCGTAGCGCTCCTCGGCGACCTTGCGGACGCGGTGCGTGGTCGAGGTGAACGTGCCGTTGGACCAGATTTCGAGCATGTCGCCGATGTTGACGACAAAGGCGCCCTCCATCGGCGGCACGTCGATCCACTCGCCCGCACCATTCAGCACCTCAAGGCCCGGCTTGGTCGACTTGAGGAGTGTGAAGACCTCGAAGTCAGTGTGTGCGCCGATGCCGATCGCGTCGGTGGCTTGGATGTCCAGTGGGTAGTGGATGAGACGCAGCTGGCTGGGCGCCCGGGTAACGAACTCGTCGAAGCGGTCGACGGGCTCGCCGAGGGCCAGGGCGAAGCCCTGCAGCAGTACCTTGCCGAAGCTGAGCACCGCGTCGTAGTAGCGATTCACGGTCTCCTTCATACCGGGGATGTCCGGCCACTGGTTGGGGCCGAGCATCGGCTTACCCGCCAGGAATTCCGGATCGTCTGCGGGTAGTTCGAGGCTGAGGTCGAAGGCTTCTTTCAGATCGTCGGGCTGCTTGTCGTCAGGCAGCTCGGAGACGTAACCGCCCTCCTCACCGGTCGGCACGTAGCCGCGATGGTTGGTCGAGTTGCCGATGTAGACCGCCATCTTCCGCTCAAGCGGAAACGCGAAGAACTGCTCCGTCACGGCGAGCACCTCCTCGAAGAGACTCTGGTCGATCCCACTTCCGATCACATAGAGGAAGCCGATCTCGCGCGCGGCTCGCCCCAATGCTTCGGCAACATCTGACCGCTCACTGGGCGTGCCGAACAGACCGCTGACATCGACGACTGGTATCTCGGTGAAGTTGGTTAGGCTGGTCATGAGGGCCTTCTCTCGGCCGGTCCCAGACCTGCGGCCAGAGCTGGGAGATCGATCTCCCGGGCTTTTGTCCCGCCGTGGCGCACTCCGACGGAGCACGTGCGTCTCTCGGACCAGACTCGGCAAAGCCAACGGAACCCTAGACGCGCCTCACCAACCGGGTGAGTCGTTCATCACCCAATCGCCCACTGGTTTCAGCATCTCACCCGCCTCGATGACGGACACGTAAAATCAACTCCACCACCCACACCCCCTCAAACGCCCCGCTGGGCCCGACCAGCGCGACGAGTTGGCCAGGAGGATTCAGTCGAGGTCGACGTCGCGGATATGTGGTGGTGCGCGATCGGGGTCTTGCTGAGGGGCCGGCTGGGACGGCGCGGGCCGTCCCAGCCGGTTTCCCCGAGCCTCAGCCGCAAGGGCTGGGGTTGCGCACCGGGGCGAGCGCCCCGTTGATGATCCCACTGCCGTCCGGGTCCAGCAGCGAGTAGTACCGCCCCTGGTTGCCCAGGTTCGGCACCACGATGTCGCTGTCGTAGGTGAAGAACAGCCAGCCCTTCGCGCCACGCCCGACAGCGCAGGACTGGACCTGCTTGGTACGCATGTCGACGGCGGCCACGCGGATGTCCGGGTAGACGGTCTTGTCCGCGCCGAGCTCGCCGAGCATGAACGGCTTCGACAGGTTCGGCACGCCGCTGGAGGCCAGGTCCGCGGCGATGGAGTAGCCGCCGCCCTGCGGGTATACGTGCATGTCAACGAAGTCGATCGCGGACTTCGCGGCGACGGTCACCGGATCGCCGGGGTACCAGTACTTGTAGAGCGGCACCGTCGGGCAGCTGGGGCCGGCGTCGCAGCGTACCGGCAGTCCCGTCTGGCCGGCCTTGCCGACCGCGAAGTTGGTGCCGAGCCCGACGGTGACCAGCGCCTGCGCGTCGGCGGCGTGTACCGCCTGGACCGCCGCGTTGGCGTACTTCGCCAGACCGTCCTGTAGCAGGTTCTGCCGCCCGGCCGGGGTGCCCATGTCGTAGGTGTCGCCGGTGGCGTGGAGCGTGTAGCGGCCGGCGCCCTGGGAGAAGGGCAGCTCGTCGGTGTGGAAGAACACCTCGTTGTCGGTCTCGTAGGCGAGGATCGCGGTGCGGTACGCGCCCAGCCGCGACTCCAGCAGCGTGGTCAGGTTCTGCAGGTACGCCTGCTTCGCCAGGATCCAGCCGGGATCGAGGTAGTAGCTGTTGAAGTCGGTCGCGTCGGGGAAGGGCGCCCCGGGCACCTTGGCTACCCAGTCGTCGTAGTACCGGTTGAACGGTACCGAGTCGGCGCTGAGCATCACGTAGATGCCGTTCGCCGCGGCCTGGCTGACGAAGTCGGCGAGGCCGTCCAGGTACGCGGCGCGCAGGCCGCCCGGCCCGACCGGGTTGGCGCCGATGCCGTGTCCTAGGCCGGTTCCGCCGGAGTCGACGAAGACCCGCACGGTGTTGTATCCCGACGCCGTCTTCAGGAAGTTGAGCATGCGTCCGGCGCCGGCGGAGTCGTAGAGCCCCGGCTCGAAGGTCGAGTGCCACGGCGCGCCGGCCGGTCCGGCGAGCCGCACGTAGTTCGCGCCTCGCGGCAGGAACTCCAGGTGGGTGACCGTGTCGAAGAAGGTGTTTCCGGTACTCGCGATCCGGTCCGGGACGGGAGTGCCGGGTGGCGGTGCCGCCGCCGCGGGCGCTGCGGCCGCCGTTCCGGCCGCGAGGGCCAGGGCGAGCAGGGCCGCCAGTCGTACGGACCGGCCGGGTTTCCGGGAGCCGGCTGCCGCGTTTGGTGCAGGTGCCATCTTCGCTCCTCACTGGGTGGAGAGCCCGGTCGGGTTTCCGGGCCCACCGGTGCTTCGGAGCGCGGCGCGGTCGGGATGGGAAGAGCCCACTCTGGACGTCTGCCCGTCATCCACAGTGGACTAAGGCGCAGCCCGGCAAAGGACTTCGAGACAGGCTCTACGGCCGCCCGGTGAGATGATCAGGTCACGCCCGGGACCGTTGTCGTCGGGCACCGAGCCGGTCACTGTGAAGCCCAGCCGCTGGTAGAACGCGATGGACGCCTCGTTGACCGGAGCGGTGACCGCCGTGACAACGACCGGTCGTGTGCGCGGGCGACGCGGAAGAACTCCTCGTACAATCGTCAGCCGAGACCGGTGCCGAAGGCCCTCTGTGTCACGAACAGCGGACGCCACCTATAGGCATTCGCCCGGCCACGCGTACCGAGCCAGCTCGCGGAAGCCCGGGCATTGCAACGCGGGAATCTTCGAGGAGCCGGGTCGCAGAACAGCCGGCACGCCCTCGACGCCCACTGAAGGCCGGGCCATGGTCGGCATGTTGTCCGTGCTCGCCGAGCTGTCCACCACAGCCATGGAAGGTCGCCGGGTTGACCTGCCGCCACCCGGCGTTGGAGGTTCGGGAGTCCGTGGCTGTCAGGCACGGTTAACCGCCGTCTACCGGCGAGCGCCGACAATCCACTGTGGACGCTAGCTCATCGCGCGGCAGTGGATTACCAGGCCCCGTCGTGCCCGACGCGACTGGTACCCACCGCGACGGTGTGCGCTTCGGCCGTTGCCTGAACCATCCCGACTGGATGGACAGCACGATGTGAGGCAGTTGGGCGGCGAGGTGGTGTTGGCGGCCAGGCTGCGAACCAGCCCAACCAGGGTTTGCGCGCCGGCTATCGCGACGCACCGCGACCACCGTCAGGGTCATGCACATCGTCGGGAAGGCCGCGACCGCGAGCACGTGGTGTTGCCCGGTCTGCAGCACCGGGGCTGGACATCCCGACACCGAGCGCCGCGCAGGTACGGCCGGCGGCGTAGCGGGCCTGTGCGGCGCGTGTAGGCCCGCGAGGGTCCGGGTCAGCTCGCATGGGACCAGACCCCAGGCTGTCTTGGTCGCGTCGCCCCTTCCGCATTTCGGGTGTTGGCGTTAGCATCATTTCACTAATCACTTAGTTGAACGAGGAAGGCATGATCGAGTTTCAGCTCGACGGCAGTTGCGGCGTGCCGACCTACCTGCAACTGGTGCAGCAGGTACGACATGCCATGCGGCTCGGGCTGCTGCAGCCCGGCGATCAGTTGCCAACCGCCCGTGAGGTGGTGGCGCGGCTGGCCATCAATCCCAACACGGTGCTGCGCGCGTATCGCGAACTGGAGCGTGAGGGGCTGGTCGGCGCGCGGCCCGGGCAGGGCACCTTTGTGCTGCGCACTCTGGTCGGCACGGATGCGCGTGCCCAAGCAGGACTACGCCGAGACCTCGACCGCTGGCTGCGCGCTGCCCGGGTGGCCGGTCTGGACCAGGAGGGGATCGACGCGCTGTACCGTGCCGCGGTGCGTGACTCCGTTCTGGGTCGTCCAGGGGCGGAGGGAGTGGCGTGACGACAGCACTGGAGATGACCCGGTTGGGCCGCCGGTACGGGCGGCGCTGGGTCCTGCGCGACTGCACGGCGCAACTGCCGCAGGGACGCGTGATCGGCTTGGTCGGGCCGAACGGTGCCGGCAAGACCACGCTGCTACACCTGGCCGTCGGCCTGCTGCGGCCAACCTCGGGATCGGTCACCGTGCTGGGACGACCGCCGGGCAGCCCCGAGGTGCGTTCCCGCGTCGGCTTCGTCGCGCAGGACAAACCGCTGTACCGGACTCTCACCGTCGCCGAGACCCTCCACATGGGAGGGTGGCTCAACCCTCACTTCGACCGGGCCCTCGCCGAGCGGCGCCTGTCCCGACTGGACATCCCCCTCCACCACCGGGCCGGCAAACTCTCCGGCGGCCAGCACGCACAGGTGGCGCTCGCGCTGGCGCTGGGCAAGCGCCCCGACCTGCTGCTACTGGACGAACCGGTGTCCAACCTGGACCCCCTGGCACACCGGGAGTTCCTGCGCACCCTCATGGAGGACGTCGCGGAACGCGGCAGCACCGTCGTGCTGTCCTCCCACGTGATCGCCGACCTGGAACGGGTCTGCGACTACATCGTCCTACTCTCCCAGGCACACGTGCAGCTATCCGGCGACGTCGAACACTTGCTGTCCGAGCATCAGATGCTGTGCGGCCCGACCAGTCACCTCGACGCCCTCGCCGCCCACCACACCATCGTGCACGCCGACCCCGCCGAACGGCAGACCAGCCTCCTGGCACGGGTGACCGGCCCGATCCACGACCCCACCTTCACGGTACGGCCACCCACCTTGGAAGAACTGGTACTTGGCTACATGAGCACCCCCGACGCCGCCATACCACCGCCACTGCGGCTGGCCCCGACCGCCACCCAGGTGCCGGCATGATCCGACTGGCCTGGCGGCAGATGCGCCTGCCCGCGTCCTCGACCGCGCTACTGCTCGGCCTGCTGATCACAACGCTCATCCTGACCCGGCAATCAATGACCGCCTTCATGCACACCTCCGGCCTGACCGACTGCCTGGCCCGCAACGGCAGCAACTGCAACCAGATCATCGGCCAGTTCACCCACCGCTACGCAGCCTGGAACGACATCGTGTACGCGCTCGGCTTCACGCCGGTGCTGGTCGGACTGTTCTGGGGAGCCCCGTTGATCGCCCGGGAGGTGGAACAGGGCACCCACCGGCTGGCCTGGACCCAATCGATCAGCCGCAGCCGCTGGCTGACCGTCCGCCTCGGGCTCTACCTGATCTGCGCACTCGCCCTGGGCGCCCTGCTCACCTGGCTGTTCACCTGGTGGTCCGGGCCGCTGTTCCACCTGGAACCCGACTCGTACAACAACATCCAGCCGCAGGTATTCGAATCACGCGGAATTATTCTCGCCGTCAACACCTGCTACGCGTTCGCACTGGGCACCGCAGCCGGCGCAGTGATCCGCCGCACCGTGCCGGCCATGGGCGTCGCCGCAGCCGGATACTTCGCCGATCGCACCTTCTTCGTCCTCGAACGCAGCCACCTGCTACCACCACACTCAATCACCGTCCCATTCGGTCAATTCCCTTCCAAAACCCTCGACCCCGCCTGGGTACTCGACGACAACGTCATCGACTCCACCGGCCACCGCAGCAACCTGCAAGCCATCGCCGCCGCATGCCAGACCACACGCCAACCCAGCCGCGGCTTCACCGCCCTCGCGCCCTGCGCCAACGCACACGGCTTCCGCGACGTCATCACCTATCAACCACTGAGCCGATTCTGGCCCCTGCAATTCGCCGAATCCGGCATCCTCATCGGCCTGGCACTGCTCCTACTCGCCGTCGCCTACTGGTGGACACTACGACGCATCAGCTGACCGCAACACCGTCGCCATGCCGAGCACGCGGCGCTGAACGTCAGCGGAAACAGCCGACGGGTATCGACGACTCGCTGGCCGGGTTGCGGGCCGTGCGCCAGGCGGTGATGCTGGCCGGGCGCCTGAATGCCAGCCTGCACGCCGTCCGGGTCCTGCCGGTGCCGGCACCGTCGCGCTGCGCCGTGGCGCCCGACTGGCGGGAACTGGAAGACCGGGGGCGCGAGTTGATCGGCCGGGTCTTCGCCGCCGCGCTGGGTGGTGTCCCGCCCGCGTTGACCGTGGAGCAGGTCACCGTGTTCGGGCGCACCGGCCCCGGACTCACCGGGTACGCCTACAAGGACGAGGATCTGCTCATCGTCGGTGCCGACCGCGGCGGCCTGCTGCGCCGGCTACTCCACCACCGGGTGGCACGGTACTGCGCCTCGCACGCGGCGTGCCCGGTGCTGGTGGTACCGCCGCCGGAACTGGCCCGCCGCGGCTCGCCGCGGGCGCTGAGCCGCACGCTGAACCGGGAGATCCAGCACGAGTTCGATCGGCTCCATTCCATCTGATACAGAGTCCGACCTGGAGGGAGGTCGTTGATGAGCATGCCAACATGGGTGGCCGAACCGGCCACACCACCACGCCTCGGCCGCCGGCTGGGACCGCCGGCACAGATTCACCACGGCAAAGTGGTGGCGCAGGCCATCCTGCACACGCGGCTGGTGCACGGGATGCTGGACGGCCAGTTCTGCGAACTGCGTTACCCCTCGCCCACCACCGGCGACGACACCACCCGGCTCGTCCGGTACGCGGTCCGTGGCACCGATCTGGTGGTGCTGGCCGAGATGGCCGACCACGACCAGTGGTGGCGCACCTTCACCCGCCCCTACCCCGTGCACGTCCTGCTGCTCCGGCGCTGGCGCCAGGGTCTGGGGCACGCGGCGATACTGGGGCAGCCGGCATGGCGGCAGGCCATGACGGCGTTCGCCGAGCGGTACCCGCACCTTGCGGTGGCGCCGGCGGACATCTTCGTGGTCGTCAGCCTGCGCCCGGCCGCGCCTCACCTGGCCGTACGCCTGAGCAGGCTGTCATCCGGCGGGCAGGACAGCAGGTAGCGCAAGCACCCGGCTCAGCCCGGCGTGCCGCGGGTGAACAAACCAGCGGCGCCGGGCGAGTCCTGGTGCACACTCATGGCAGCTAGCCTCCTATATGGACAGTGGCGGACATCTGGAGCCGCACCGGGAGCAGGGATGCCACATCGGGCGCCGGCGGCGGGATGGTCACCGGGATGCCGGCGGAGCGGAGGGCACCCAGGGCCTGGTGGTAGGCGAGGGTCGACTCGGCTCCCTCGTTGGCGTTGACACCGTGCGCGGACAGCCCGTCACGGCAGCCACCCGTCCGCGCGTCGTACACGGGTAGGCCGGCCTGATTGCGGCCACCGAACCAGGCGAACGCGGTCTGCGCGAGCCTGGTGTACCGGGATTCTCCGGTGGCGCGCCAGGCAGACAGGAGCGCCTCCACCGTCGCGGCGGCGTCCAGCGGCTGCTCGTCCCCCTCATCGGTAGGCACCGGGCGCCCAGCGTGGCAACCGTGGTTGCCGACACACCGCAGCACCGGCACCGGACCGGTGGTCAGACCGACCTGGCCCAGATACCAATCCAGCGTGGACAGTCCGAGCGCGGTGGGGACGGGATCGTCCAGCCGGGTACCGGCGGCCAGCAGGGCCTGCGGCAGCCGGGCGTTGTCGTAGCTGAGCGCCGGCTCGAACCAGCGCCAGCCGGGCCCGTCGGACACGGCGGCGGCCAGCCGCTGCGCGGCCAGGCGCAGCGCGGCTACACCC
>DATEJJ010000690.1:0-3104 GCA_035278125.1 Rugosimonospora sp. | reverse complement strand
GGGGGGGGGGGGGGGGGGGGGGGGTTGCAGCCGGGGGTTGGCGGCGTACGCCGTTGCGGTGCCGGGCGCGGCCGTGGGCCCGCACCCCGCCAGCAGGATCGTGGTGCTGGCGATACTGACCAGCAGGGTGCGGGTGCTCGGCATCAGCCCTCCCTTTATGCGAGTGCCGTGGGTGCGAGGATCAGCACTGGCCGTGGGTGAGTGTCTGCGTCGTGGTGCTGGTGCCCATGGCGATGGACGAGATGGTGTCGTTCATGCCGGAGCCGTCCGGCCACGACCAGCTGGAGAAGTCCGCGGGCCTGGCGCCGCCGGCGAACGCGTAGGTGTTGGTCCTCGCCGGGCAGTCCTTGTTGACGTAGCTGACCCAGGCGCGGTTGTTGTACAGCGAGCTGATCTTGTCATTCGCCGCGTTGCCGACGTAGAACCAGACCAGGTGCGGGCTCGAGTTGAAGGCGAAGTTCCACTGCGTGCCGCTCGCCCCGCTGTTGTTGTAGTTCGCGTTCTCGTACGTGCACAGGGTGCTGCCCGGACAGTTCACCGGTGTCGCCGCCGGTGCGGCCGATGCGGGCGACGCGCCCAGACAGAACACCCCACCGGCGACGGCCAGCGCCGACATCAGTGAGATGGTGATGCGCCCATACCGCTTCACTGCTTTCCCTCCTTTGATGAGAAGCCGATCCCGTGTGTCGCGGCATTTACTCTCGACGATGGCCGTGGCATCTCCGTGGCGTCTGCGTGGCGTTCGCGTGGCGTGCGGTCTCTGCCGGCGGGGTGTTTGGCGGGTGCCACACATCGCCGCCGCACGGGCGTTGCTACGGGTGCGTGCGGGGCACGCTCAGCGCAGGATGCCGGTGTGGCCCAGGGAGTAGCGGCCGGGCTGGGGCCAGATCACCAGCCCGTGCGGCTCGGCGCCGACGCGGATGCGGTAGATCAGGCGGCCGGTACCGGTGTCGAGGGCGTAGACCTCGCTCTGGTAGCGGCCGGAGAGCCAGAGTTGGGTGCCGTCGGCGGACAGGCCGCCCATGTCGGGGCTGCCGCCACCGGGGAGGCGCCACTTGGCCACGATCGTGTTGGTGGCGAAGTCGAGGACGGAGATGGTGCCCTCGCCGCGGTTGGTGATGTAGAGGTGGCGTGAGTCGCGGCTGACGTAAAGGCCGTGCGCGCCCTGGCCGGTGGGCAGGAGGCGGGGCGTGGCGAAGGTGTCGCCGTCGAGGATCCAGACGCCGCTGGTCTGCATGTCGGCGATGTACCAGGTGCGGCCGTCGGGGCTGATTTTGACGTCCTGGGGCATCGGGTGCGGGGCGGGCAGGCGCTGCTGGCCGATGATCGTCTGGCTCAGGGTATCGACCTTGATGAGGTCGCCGGAGTATTCGCAGCTGACGATGAAGTATCGGCCGTTGGGGGAGAAGTCGGCGTGGTTGACCCCGGCACAGTTCACCGGAAGTACCTTGTGGACGGTCATCGTGTGCGGGTCGCGGAAGACGATCTGGTGGAGGCGTTCGGCCATGACGACGGCGTATCTGCCGTCGGGCGTGAAGTAGAGGTTGTACGGATCGTCGACGTGGACGGGTGCGCCGAAGGCACCGGTGGCCGGGTTGATGGGGGTCAGCGCGTTGCCCGTGTCGCTGTTGACCCAGAGGGTACGCAGGTCCCAGGAGGGCACGACGTGTTCGGGGCCGGTGGGGACGTGGACCGTCTGCAGGACCTTGCCGGTGGCGGGGTCGATGACGCTGACCGTGTTGGAGGCGTGGTTGGGCACGTACACGCGGCGCAGGTCGTTGCGCACGGCGGGGGACAGGGCGTTGGGGCGGTCCGCGGCGTACACGTCGGTCGGGTTGAGCAGCGGCGGCATCCCGGGCAGCGGGGTACGGTCACCGGCCACTGTGGACAGTGGCACCGGCTTGCCGGTCTCGGAGCCGGACGCGCCCGCGGCGGTACCGCATCCGGCCGCCAGCAGGGCCACGGCGAGGGCGGCGGCGGCCGCCGGTACCCGCCGTCCGGTCGTCCGGGTCACGGTCGCATCAGCTCCGTCACGGTCACCGGGTGCAGGCCCCGGGTGTGCAGCCCAGCCAGGATCCGGGGCAGCGCGCTGATGGTTGCCGCGTGCCCGAAATGCATGCTGACGATGGATCCCGGCTGTACCGCGTTGAGGGTGGTCCGCACCACGGTATCCGGTGGCGGGTCGGTGTAGTCGAGCGAATCCACGTCGTAGGAGAGGCAGGTCGGGTACCCGACTGTCCCGGCGAGCGCCCGTACCCGCGCGCTCGCGTGTACGGCCTGCGACGGCCGGAACCAGGGCCCGATCGAGCCGCTGACCGACCGTACCGCCTCCGCGCAGGAGCTGATCTCGGTGTACGCCTTGGCGCTGGGCAGCTGGTTGATGTTCAGGTGGTTCTGCGTGTGGTTGCCCAGCTCGTGTCCGCCGGCCAGCACCTGCCGCCCGAGATCCGGGTTGGCGGCCAGCCAGCTGCCCACCGCGAGCACGGTGGCGTGAACCCCGGCGGTGGCCAGCGCGTCGAGCAGGTTGTGGATGAGCGTCCCGTCCCCCTGTGCGTGGAAGGTGAACGCGACCTGGGGCCGGTTGCGCGAACCGTGCACGATCTCCGCCGGGTGCGTGGCCAGATGTGCGGCGGACGGGCTTGGCGCGGCCGGTGGCGGGGTACCCGTGTCGCATGCGGCCACGGTGGTGGCGGCGACCGCGAGGGTCCCGGCCGTACGGATTGCCTGGCGCCGATCGATCCCCACCCGAGAAGAGTACTACAACTTGTAGGGGAGTGCCCGACCCGGTCCGGTGACACCCGGTCGGGTACCGCGCCCCGCTGGCACGTGGGCGTCAATTACTACAGACTGTAGGTTCGGTGGGCAAGGGGGTGAACACGATGGGCGCACCGGAGATCGCGCTGGTGGGCGCGGGTACCGGTGGAGACCGGGAGCCGCTGGTGGCGGAGCTGGCCCGCCGGCTGTCCGCGCTGGGCTACCTGCCCACCGTGATCGATCTGCTCAGCGTGGTACCGGCACCGGTCGCGGCCACGGTCCGCCTCCGGTACGCCATGACGGCCCGCCGCGCACCGCAGGCCGGACCCGCGCCCAGCCGCCTCGGTGTC
>DATEJJ010000689.1:0-3124 GCA_035278125.1 Rugosimonospora sp. | reverse complement strand
TGCGCTGACGCGGCGATCACGTGATGCACACCCTGGGCACCCGACTGGTGCACCAGCACCCGGTACAGATCCGGGTAACTCTCGATCGTGCCCAGGTACGCGTCGATCGTCGCCGCGATCAGGCCACGCTCCTCGCGCACCAGGGTGACGGCCGGGACCACCGCATCCACCACCAACTGCGCGACATACTCCCCGACCGCCGTCCACAACTGGTACTTGTCCGCGAAGTACCGGTACAGCACCGGCTTGCTGACGCCGGCCACCTCGGCCACCTGCGCCATGTCGACATCCGGCCCGTGCGCCAGGACCGCTTCGATCGCGGCACCGATGAGCTTGACCCGGCGCTGCTCCCGGTGCTGGGTCCAGCGGGATCGCCGGCCGTCCCCGCCAGCACTGTTCTCGGGGGCGCAGCCGCTGCCCGGTACCGCCGCCGCACCCGCTGGCCGGCCTTTTCCTCCGGGACCATTGACGTCCGTGCCTGGCACCTGCATGATACTACTAGTAACAGTTACTTAGCGAAACAGCAATAGTCGGGGACGAGAACTTGGAGCGCCCATGACCGACGCCGTCACCGCATCCCGCGAGCAGACCGCGACCCGCCTGCTCGACGCCTCGGTGCGCCACTCGTACGACCCGGCCGTCCAGATCGACTGGTCGGCGCCGCTGGATCCCGACCGGTTCTGGATCCCACCCGAGCGCAGCAGCCTCTACGGCACCGACCTGTGGCAGCAGCTCAGTCACGAGCAGCGGGTGGAGCTGACCAAGCACGAGGTGGCCAGCGCCGCCAGCTGCGGGGTGTGGTTCGAGACGATCCTGATGGAGATGCTGCTGCGCCAGTACTACGACCAGGACCCCCGCAGCCGGCACGCGCAGTACGCGCTGACCGAGGTCGCCGACGAGTGCCGGCACTCCATCATGTTCGGCCGCCTCATCGAGAAGCTGGACTGCCCGCCGTACCGGGCCGGCTGGGTCGACCACAACCTCGGCCGCTACCTCAAGGCCACGGCGACCGGCCCCCAGATGTACGCCGCGATCCTCATCGCCGAGGAGATCCTCGACACCTTCCAGCGCGAGATCATGGCCGACGACACGCTCCAGCCCCTGATCCGCATGGTGGCCCGCATCCACGTGGTGGAGGAGGCGCGGCACGTGCGCTACGCCCGGGACGAACTCGTCCGCCAGAGCACCAGCGGCTGGCCCTGGACCCGGGCGTACACCCGGCTGTCCGTCGGCTGGTCGGCTTACGTGATCGCGGACCGGCTGTACCACCCCGACATCTACGCCGCGGTGGGCATCCCGCCGGCCGTGGGCCGGGCCGCCGCCCGGGCCAATCCCCACCACCAGGCCACCATGCGCTGGGCCGCGGCGAAGGTCAGCGGGTACCTGACCGACCTGGGGCTGATCGCCGGCCCCACCCGGGCGTTCTGGCGCCGCGCCAACCTGATCTGACCCACCCTCCTTGCGCCATCCTCCAGGCGTCGCGCGATCCAACCGAGGCTCCCCATCGTCTACTGTGGAGGATTTCCATGTCCAAGAAGGTGTCCCTCAGCTACCAGTACCCGGTCGCACCGGCCGAGATCCACAAGCTGCTGTGCGACCCGGGGTTCATCGAAGACCGGGCCCGGGCCGGCGCCGTCGACGCGGCCATGCCCGAGCACGAGGTCAGCGGCGACGGCGCCGTGCGGTACACCGTCCACCAGACCATCCCCGCCACCGGCCTGCCCGCCGTGGCACGCAGCGTCATCAAGAGCGACCCGGTCACCGAGCGGTCCGAGGCGTGGGTACCCGACGGCGACGGCTACCGCGCCGACGTGGCCCTGCTCATCAAGGTCGGCGTCGGTACGGCGAAGGGCGTGGCCCGCGCGGTACCCGCCCCCGGCGGCACCCGGGTGACCATCGACCTGGAGGTCGACGTCCCGGTACCGGTCCTCGGCGGCAAGCTGGAGTCGGTGGTCATCGACCAGGTCACCGCCGTACTCGGCGCCGAAGACGGGTTCATCCAGGGGCAGCTGGAGCGCTGAGCCCGGCCATGGACACAACCTCGGTAACCGGCCGCACCAGGTGGCGGCGGTTCGCCCTGGTGGTGGTCCCGGCCGTGGCGGCGGCCGGTACCATCCTCCTCGGCATGGCCAACGGCGCGATCGCGGCCTCGTTCTCGGTGTCCGGCTCCGCCTTCAAGGTGTCCGGGGATGAACTGGTCGGGGACGGCTTCGTGCTCTACGGCGGCACCGCCGTGGAGAAGGGCGGCAACCCGGCCAACCCCAACGACCCCAAGGTGCACCGGGTCGGCGTGTCCGGCATCCGGACCGTGACCCGGCTGAGCAACCTGTGCCAGTCGGTCGTGGTCCCGGGCACCCCGATCACACTGGTCATCCGGGCCGGTGGCAACGGCACCCCGGTCACCGCGACCGACCTGATCATCGACACCGCGCAGCTGCAGGGCAACGCGGCCTTCAACCACATCAGCATCGGCCAGGACGCGTCCAGCCTCAGCGCCGGCCCGGCCGGTGCCACCGGCGCCGCGGGCGGCTTCGGCCTGCAAGCCAACCACATCGACATCAAGAACCTGCGCGTGGTGTCGTGGTCGACGACGGCCGGCACGTTCAACCTCAACGGCCTCAACCTGTCGATCAACACGACGAAATCCGAGTGCTTCAAGTGAGGGACAGGCTCGACCGGTTCCGGCTCTGGCGGCGGGCCAGGCCCTTCTGGGGCGGCCTGCTGACAATCGTCTCCGGCTTCGAGTACGCGCTCAGCGCGCACCTCGACCTGACCCCCATCAAGGTGCAACTCGGGCCGCAGGGCTTCCTCACCTGGGTCATCCCCCTCATGCTGATCATGGCCGGCGCGCTGATCTGGGTCACCCCGGCGCAGCGCGTGTTCTACGGCGTGGTCGCGGTGGCCGTCGCCGTGTACGGCCTGATCGGCGTCAACCTCGGCGGGTTCCTCGCCGGCATGGTGCTCGGCATCGTCGGCGGCGCCCTGGCCGCGTCCTGGGGACAGGTCACCGCCGCCGAGCCGCAAACGTCCACAATGGACCCGGAGACCGCGGAACTGCCGCTCGTCCGGGACGACCCACCGGCGGGCGGCGGGTCCACGGCGCGCCACGCGGCCCTGGCCGTCC
>DATEJJ010000688.1:0-4775 GCA_035278125.1 Rugosimonospora sp. | reverse complement strand
CTGCTTGGCCGCCGCAGCGGCCGCCACGGCCCGGGCTGACTCGCTCTTGGCGGCCTGGGTCTCCTGCGCCGCCGTGTTGCCCGCGTCGACCGCCATCTGTACCAGGTCCGAGATCTGGGCGGTCTCCTGGTCGCGGGCAGCCGCGACCGGCCAGTCCGTGTCGATGAACCGGCTCAGCGAGGCGGTGTCACCGGCGTCCAGGGCGCGCTGGGCCGCCGCCTTCACCTCGGTACCGCCGGCGGCGAGGATCTGGTTGACGCGGATACGCTGGTCCACCTGGTACGGTGCCTGCCAACCACTGGCCAGGAAGGTGCTGATCGCGTCCGGTGCCGTAGAGTCCAGCGCCCGCTGGCCCGCGCCGCGTACCTGCGCCCCGCCGACCGCGATCATCTGGTTCACCCGTACCCGCTGGTCGGTCTGGGCCGGAGCGCTCCAGCCCGAGTCGAGGAACGTGTCGAGTGCGGCGGGATCGGTGGCGTCCAGCGCGGTCTGTGCGGCGGTGCGCAGTGCCGGACCACCGGCCGCCATCATCTGATCGACCCGCAGGCGCTTGTCCACGACCAGCCGCTGCTGCCAGCCGCTGGTGAGGAACGCGCACACGTCGGCATCCGAACCGAGCAGCGCTGTCTGGGCGGCAGCCCGCACCTGCGACCCGCCACTCTGCCACGCGCGGAGCACGGCCGCGCGGTCGCACGCAGGACTCGCGGGCGGGTCGGCGTGCGCGGTCCGGGGTACCCCGACCAGACCGGCGACGACCGCGAACGCGGTGATGAGCGAAGCGAAAGGCTTGCGGCACAACAAAATTACTGACGCGCTTATCATCGTCCGGCCCCCGTGGATTCCGTTACGCAGCAAGAAGCGTCAATGTCTGCGCTCACTGTACGGGGTCGGTCGGGGCGCTCGCAGCCCCGTTCCGCGAGTTACTTGACGGTCAGCGGGAGAGCCGTACGCCCGCCCGCGCCGCCACCCGGCAGCGCGATCGAGGAGAAGTGCGACACGATCCGCTCGTCCGTCGGGTCGTCTGCCGGCGTCCAGTGCACCGCCATCCGGTGGTACAGCGTGTCCCGCTGCGCGGGGATCCGGTCCGCCGAACGGATCATCGACACCAGCTCCGTCAGCTTCGACCGGTGCCGCGCGCCCGCCGAGGAGATCACGTTCTCCTCCAGCATGATCGAGCCCAGGTCGTCCACGCCCATGTGCAGCGAGAGTTGCCCCACGTCCTTGCCCGTGGTCAGCCACGAGGACTGCAGGTGGTTCACGTTGTCGAAGAACAGCCGGGCCGTGGCCACGAAGCGCAGGTACTCCAGGTTGGTCGCCTGGGTACGCCCCTTGAGGTGGTTGTTCTCCGGCTGGTACGTCCACGGGATGAAGGAGCGGAAGCCACCGGTACGGTCCTGCACGTCACGGATCATGCGAATGTGCTCGATGCGCTCGGCGTTGGTCTCGCCGGTACCCATCATCATGGTCGCGGTCGATTCCACGCCCAGGCCGTGCGCCACCTCCATGACCTCAAGCCAGCGCGCGCCCGACTCCTTGAGCGGGGCGATGGCCTGGCGCGGCCGGTCCGGCAGCATCTCGGCGCCGGCGCCGGCGATCGAGTCCAGGCCGGCCGCCTTGATCCGGCGGACCGCCTCTTCGATGGAGACCCCGGACACCCTGGCCATGTGCAGGATCTCGCTGGGGCCGATGGAATGGATGACCAATTGGGGGTACGCCCGCTTGACGGCGGAGAACATCTGCTCGTAGTACTCGACGCCGTAGTCGGGGTGGTGGCCACCCTGCAGCATCACCTGGGTGGCACCGAGGTCGACGGCCTCGCCGCACCGGCGCAGGATCTCCTCCAGCGGGTGCGACCAGCCCTCTTCGTGCTTGGGCGCGCGGTAGAACGCGCAGAACTTGCACGCGGTGACGCACACGTTCGTGTAGTTGATGTTGCGGTCGATGATGTACGTGACGATGTTGTCCGGGTACCGGCGCCGGCGTACCGCGTCGGCCGCCTCGCCCAGGGCGTGGAACGGCGCCTCGGTGTACAGCAGCAGCGCCTCGTCCGGGCTGATCCGCCCGCCGTCCGCCGCACGCTGCAGGGTGCCGTCGATCTCCGCGCTACCGCTCACCCTCCCGAGCCTAGCTGACCGGCGTCCGGGCGCCGCGGGCGGTGACGGAGATCATCCCTGGGCCGCCGTGTGCCGCCGCGGGCGCCCGGTGAAGGATGAGGGTATGGGTACGGGCATGCGCTACCGCCGGCTGGGCGGATCGGGGCTCGCGGTGTCGGTCGTGGGCCTCGGCTGCAACAACGTCGGCCGCAAGCTGGACCTTGACGGTACCCGGGCAGTGGTCGACGCGGCGATCGAGCAGGGGATCAACCTGTTCGACACGGCCGACGTGTACGGCGAGCCGCGCGGCGCGTCCGAGGAGCTGCTGGGTACGGCGCTGGCGGGGCGGCGGGACGAGGTGGTGGTGGCCACCAAGTTCGGCATGGACATGGGCGGCGCGAACGGGGACGACCTGGACGCGCGCGGTTCCCGCCGGTACCTCGCGCGGGCGGTGGAGGCGTCGCTGCGCCGGCTGAAGACGGACTACATCGACCTGTACCAGATCCACCGGCCGGACCCGCTCACGCCGATCGGGGAGACGCTGTCCGCCCTGGACGATCTGGTACGCGCGGGCAAGGTGCGCTACCTCGGCCACTCCAACTTCGCCGCGTGGCAGCTGGCGGACGCGGACTGGACCGCGCGCAGCGCGCACCTGAACCGGTTCGTCAGCGCGCAGAACGAGTACAGCCTGCTCCGGCGGAGCGTGGAGGCGGAGCTGGTGCCGGCGTGCGAGCGTTTCGGGCTCGGCCTACTGCCGTTCTTCCCGCTCGCCAGCGGCCTGCTGACCGGCAAGTACCGGCGCGGGGCGGCGGCACCGGCCGGTACCCGGATGGCGATGGACCGGTACGCGCGCTGGTACGCGCGGGCCGACTGGGACACGATCGAGGCGCTGACGGCGTTCGCGGACAAGCGGGGGCTGACCCTGCTGGACGTGGCGATCGGCGGGCTGGCCGCGAAGCCGGCGGTGACCAGCGTGATCGCGGGCGCGACGAGCGCGGAGCAGGTGGCGGCGAACGTGGCGGCGGGGCGCTGGGTGCCCGGGCCCGAGGACCTGGCCGAACTGGACGCGATCGGCGCTCAGCCCGCGTCGTAGTCCACCCGCAGCGTGTCCGTGACCGGGCTGGACTGGCAGGTCAGCACGTACCCGGCGGCCAGCTCGTCCGGGGCGAGCGCGTAGTTGTGGGCCATCCGCACCTCGCCGTCGAGCACCCGGGCGCGACAGGTCGAGCAGACCCCGCCCCGGCACGAGTACGGCAGCTCGCCGCGCACCCGCAGCGCCGCGTCGAGTACCCGCTCGTCCCGGCCCATGGTGAAGCTGGACTCGCGCCCGTCGAGCCGGATGGTCACCGCGACGTCGCCGCCGTCCTCGGGCGCGCGGGCCGGTGGCGGCGGCTCCGTGCCGTCCACATGGAACAGTTCACTGTGTACCGTGCTGGCGCCCCGCGTGGCGAGGACCTCGCGGGCGGCGAGCACCATGCCGTACGGCCCGCAGAGGAACCACTCGTCCACATCGGACACGTCGAGCAGGGTGTCGAACAGGGCCGCCAGGCGCGGGGCGTCCAGCCGGCCGGACAGCAGCGCGGCGTCGCGCGGCTCGCGGGACAGCACGTGCACCAGGTGCAGCCGGGCCGGGTACCGGTCCTTCAGGTCGGCCAGCTCCTCGGCGAACATGACCGAGCGCGCGTACCGGTTGCCGTACAGCAGGGTGAACCGGCTGTGGTCCTCTGTGGACAGCGCGGTGGCGATGAGGGAGAGGACCGGCGTGATGCCGGATCCGGCGGCGACGGCGCCGTAGTGCCGCGCGCGGGCGGGGTCGAAGGCGGTGGTGAAGCGGCCCAGCGGCGGGAGCACCTCGACGGTGTCGCCGGGGCGCAGGCTCGTGGCGCGTGCGGAGAACGCACCACCGGGGATCTCCTTGACGCCGATCCGCAGCCGGCCGGTGGCGGCCAGGTCACCCGGCGTGGAGCAGAGCGAGTACGAGCGCCGCGCACCGTCCACACCGGACACCCGTACCGTGACGTGCTGGCCGGCCTGGAACGCGAACGCGTCGCGCAGCTCCGGCGGTACCAGGAAGGTGATGGCCAGGGCGTCGTCGGTGAGCCGGTCCACGGCCCGCACCGGCAGGGCGTGGAACCGGGGGCGGCGCCGCACCGGCCGGGTCACGGTGACGCTCATAGGGTTTTGAGGCCCTCGAACGGTTCCCGGCAGGACCGGCAGCGCCACAGCGCCTTGCACGCGGTCGCGCCGAACCGGGACAGCTGTTCGGTCTCCGGCGATCCGCAGTGCGGGCAGCGCGGTGCGAGCGTCACCGGAACCGGCCCGGTGCGTGCGGGTGGCGCGATGCCGGCGGCGACCAGCTTGGCCCGGCCCGACTCGCTGATCATGTCGGTGGACCAGGCCGGCCGGAGCGTGGTGTGCACCGTCGCGTCCGGAAAACCGTTCCGGTGCAACGCTTCCAGGATCTGCGCGCGGATCACCTCCAGCGCCGGGCAGCCCGAGTAGGTCGGGGTGACCGTCACCGTGACCGCACCCGAACCGTCCTGGCTGACGTCGCGCAGGATACCCAGCTCCTCGATGGTCAGGTCGCGGATCTCCGGGTCCACAATGGACGCGACGGCGGCGCGGGCGGTCACCATCGCGCCCCCGGGTGCGCCCGGTGCAGCACCTGCATCTCGGCGAGCA
>DATEJJ010000687.1:0-3457 GCA_035278125.1 Rugosimonospora sp. | reverse complement strand
TACCGGCAGGCTCAGCGCTCCCCCGCTGCCGCTGCTGGTCACGGCGGCGACGCCCGGGCGTGGCCGGCGTTCGCGGCGGGTGCTGGGACTCGGCCTGGCCTCCCTGGTGCTGATGGGTGCCGGCGCCGCGGTCGACCTGCTCTCCATGCAGGTGGGCGCGGCCGGGCGCCCGACCTCGGGCGGGCAGGACGCCGCGATGATGGCGCCGCCCGCGGCCACCACCACGCCCTCGCCGCAGTCGTCGGCCGACGCGGTATCCGGGTGCGCGGTGACGTACCACGTCCGCAACATGTGGAGTGTCGGCTTCACCGCCGATGTGCAGCTGACCAACACCGGCACCGCGCCGGTGTCCACCTGGACACTGACCTTCGCGATGCCGGGCGACCAGCGGGTGCTGCAGGGCTGGAACGGCGTGTTCGGCCAGGCCGGCCGGGACGTGACCGTGGCGGACGCGGGGTACAACGCGAAGCTGACCCCGGGCAGCTCCACCACGCTCGGCTTCAACGGCTCGTACGACCAGAACAACACGGCACCCGCGGAGTTCCGCCTCAACGGGGTGCCCTGCTCGGTCAACGCCCAGTAGCGAAACACCACCGCGGCGCATAAACCAACATACCCACACCCGCGATACGCCACCGCGCGGGTGTGGTGTATGTCAGGGTCAGTGCATCGGTACGGCGATGGTGATTTTGTCGATCGCCGGCGCCTCGGCGTTGGGGTTGGAGAATGTGATGCTGTTCCTGCCCTTGAACAGGAAGATGAGCAGTTGCTGCGGGGTGCAGCAGGCGGAGTCGCTGGCCACGGTGACGCTCTTGGACGGCGACCCGGACGCGGTGATGATGGTGGTACGGGTGACGTTCGCCTTGATGTTCACGAAGTAGAACGTCATCACGTAGAAGCCGTTCTTCGGCACCATCACGTTGTTGAACCGCAGCGCGCCCGAACCCTTCGGGCTGCCCCAGTCCCCGATCGCGCGTACCAGCTTGCCGCCGGACGCACCGCTGTACGTCGTGACGTTCGCCGAACCGATCAGCGTGTTGGCCGGTGACTCCGCCTCGAACGTGGTGATCTCGTACTGCGCCGTCTGGTTCTGCCCGGTACCTCCGGAGGCGCCGGGCACCGCGTTACCGGCGCTGTTGCGTACCCCCGTCGCCAGCGTCGCCAGCAGTACCAGCACCGCGCCGACGCCGGTGATGGTGACCACCGCGGCCGTGTTGTACCGGCGCCGGAAGAGCATCTGCGCGTTGGGCCACCGGGCGCGCTTGCCGCCGTCACCGTCCCACCGCTCCGCGGGCTCGGTCCACTTGGCCGGCCGGGTCCACGTGGTGGTCGGGGTGTCGTCCCACTCGGGCGGCTCGGTCCACTCGGGCGCGGGCGGGCTCCAGCCGGGCGGCGCGCCCGACGAGGGATGCTCGTGCAGGTGGTCGTGGTCGTACTCGGCGGAGTCGTAGGACTGCGTGGCGTTGGTGCTCAGGTCCACCGAGCGGAAGAGGTCCTCGTCGGGCGTGGGCCGCTCCCGCTGCGGGTCCGGCACCCAGCCACCCACGCGCAGCCGGGAGCGGTTGCCGTCCGAGCCGGCCGCCTGCTTCCTCCGGGCCTGGGAACGCCCGCCGCTCTTGTGCACGCCGACATGCCGCGGGCGCCAGCTCAACGGCGCCATGGGCACCCGCCCGCCAACCGGATCCAGCCCGCCGGCGGGTCTGCCCGCGGGCCGGTACCGGGCCGGCTGTCGACAATCGTGGCGAGGTAGGGAAACAATATGCACCTCGTTTTGGTCATTGTGCTGAGTGTCGAGGGGGACCGTTCCTTACGATCCGGCAGGACTGCTTCCTTACCTATAGATCCGGCCTTGTGGTTTGACTGGTACATCCCTACCACCAGGCCGACTCGCGGGAAAGGGCGCCGATGTGTCCCGGGCCGGTCACATTCCGTAAAGGATCACCGGCGGTAGCCGGTACCGGTCGGCGAGCAATGCCGCAGGCAGCCTCCAGCCGACCGGACAAGTAACATCCGACCAGCACTTTTCGCCCAGAGACCCGCCACCGCACACCCGCCACGCCGGCGGGGACGACTATCCGGCCGCGGGCACGGTGACCGACGGACAGGGTGTCCGTAGGATTCTTATGATTTTGAGAAATCCTCAATCGAAGATCTTTTGGTCACCGACGAGTTATGCCGCACACACTTCCAGTTACTGAGTATCAGCGCAGTGAGCACGCAGTCGCGTCAGGACTCGAATTCGCTGAGCGAGTCGCCCTCGGGGCACGCCAAGACGTATTCCAGGACGGCATCCAGCGGTGCGCTGGCCATTGCCACAACGGTATCGCCGGCGCCGTAATAGAGGCGCAGATCGCCGGTACCCGGATCGTGCACCAGGCCGGTGGGGAAGATCGTGTTGGGTACGTCCCCGTGCCGCTCGTAGCCCGCCCGCGGCCCGAGTACCCACTCCTCGCTGCGGCGCAGCACCCGGGTCGGGTTGTCCCGGTCGAGCAGTACCAGGCCGGCCCGGTAGATGGGACCGCTGACCATCTGCTTGACCCCGTGGTACACGCACAGCCAGCCGTGCGGCGTGTCCAGCGGCGGCGGCCCGAAGCCGATACGCACCGAGTCCCACCAGATGCTCGGCCGGGCCCGCAGTACCGGCTCCGGCGCGGTCCACGAGCGCAGGTCGGTGGAGCGGGACAGCCACACGTCCGCGCGCCCGCTCTGGTACGCGGCCGGGCGGTGGAACAGCACGAACTTCCCGTCGATGTGCCGGGACAGCAGCGAGGCGTTCTTGTCCTCCGGCGGCATCGCGATGCCGATGTGCTCCACCTCGCGGAAGTCCTGGGTGATGGCGAGCGCCACGCACGGGCCGCCCGGACCGTACGCGGTGTACGAGATGAGCCAGCTGTCCAGCTCGTCGATGCGGGAGCAGCGCGCGTCCTCCACGCCCCAGCAGGAGGTGCGGTCGGTGCGGTCGGCCGCGATCAGCGGCGACTCGTCCACCTTCCAGCCGGTGGCGCCGTCCGCGCTGCGGGCCACGGTCAGGTGCGAGATGCCGCGGCGGTCCTCGACCCGGCACAGCAGCACCGTCTGCCCGTCGACCAGGGCCGCGCCCGGGTTGAACACGGAGTTGGCCGGGTACGGCCAGTCGTCCGGGGTGAGCACCGGGTTGGCCGGCGCGCGGACGAACAGCTCGGGCCCGCCGTACCCGGAGCCCTCGGCTTGCTGCCTCATGCTGGGTTTATACCTCCCTGCCGGGTTTGTATGCGGGTGGCGCGCCTGCGGTGCGGCGAGCTGCGCGGCGACCGCGGCGCGGCCTTCCCGGCCGGTACCTGCCGGCGGCCGGCCCACCCGGTGCCGTGCGCGGGTGGTACCACGGCGCTGTCGATCAGGCCGGCGTCGCGCAGCGCGAGCAGCGCCTGGTGGTACGCGAGCGTAGACTCCGCACCCTGGTTGGCGTTGGCGGCGCCCG
>DATEJJ010000686.1:0-3724 GCA_035278125.1 Rugosimonospora sp. | reverse complement strand
GCGCGGACCGCCACCCCCCGCGCCATGGCGCGGCCGATCACGCCGGTGGCACCGCCAGCCCGCCCACCGGCGCCGGCCGCGCCGCGCTGTCGAGGAACCGGCGGTGCCAGAGCTCGAACTGCATCAGCGTCCACAGCTGGGTACTGCGGTCCTCGCCGCGCATGTGCCGGTCCAGCAGGGCGGCCACCGCCTCCGGCCGCAGCAGCCCCCGGCCGCGGGCGGTACCGTCGGTCAGCACGTCGTACGCGAGGTCTCGCAGCTCGCCGCGCAGCCAGGCACCCAGCGGTACCCCGAAGCCCATCTTCGGCCGGTCCAGCACCGCCGCCGGCAGCCACGGCTCCAGGGCGCGCTTGAGCAGGTACTTGGTCGTACCGGCGCGCACCTTGTACCGGGTGGGCAGGCGCGCCGCCCACTCCATCAGCGCGGTGTCCAGGAACGGCGAGCGCGCCTCCAGCGAGTTGGCCATGGTGGTGACGTCCACCTTGGCCAGCAGGTCCCCCGGCAGGTACGTGTTGACGTCCACGTCGATGAGGCGGCCGACCGTATCCGCCGCGCGGGAGCACCCGTACTCCGCCACCGACAGCTGCCAACTGTCCATATCGGACAGTTGGGCACGCAGGTCCGGCGGGTAGAGGTCCAGCTTCTCCTCGTGGGTGAAGACCGACATGATCGTCGCGTACCGCCGCGCCGGCGGCTGGCCGAGCAGGTCCACCGCCCGCCCGACCTGGCGCAGCGGGCTACGTGGCCGGGTACGGGCCACCACCGCCGCGCCGAGCCGGCGGAGCAGGAGGCCGGTGGGCAGCGCGGGTACCCGGGACATCCCCTGCATCAGCGCGTAGCGCCGGTACCCGCCGAAGCACTCGTCGCCGCCGTCCCCGTTGAGCACCACGGTCACGTGCCGGCGGCTGAACCGGGCCAGGTAGTAGCTCGGGATGGCGGACGCGTCCGCGTACGGTTCGTCGAAGTGCCAGGCCAGATCCGGCAGCAGGTCGGCGGCTGAGGGCGTGACCACCAGTTCGTGGTGGTCGGTGCCGTACCGCTCGGCCACCATACGGGCGTACCGCCGCTCATCGAAGGCCGCGTCCTCGAAGCCGACGCTGAAGGTCTGGACCGGCTCGGCGGACTGCATGGCCATCGCCGCGACCACTGCCGAGGAGTCCACCCCGCCGGACAGGAACGCGCCCAGCGGCCGCTCGCTGACCAGGCGCGCCCGTACCGCGTCCAGGAGCAGTTCGCGCAGCCGCTCCGCCGCCTCCGCCTCGTCGGCGACCGGAGCGGGCGTGGCGTCAAGCCGCCAGTACCGCCGCACCTCGGGGACGCCGCCCTGCCAGGTGAGCAGGTGCCCCGGAGGCAGCTTGTGCACGCCCTCGTAGATCGACCAGGGTGCGGGCACGTACTGGTAGGTCAGGTAGTGGTGCAGCGCGACCGGGTCGACCCGGGGGACGAACCCGGGCGCGGCCAGCAGGGCCTTGGCCTCGGAGGCGAACCCGATGCCCGCGCCGGCCTCCCGCCAGTACAGCGGCTTCTTGCCGACCCGGTCACGGGCCAGCAGCAGCCGGCCCTGCCGCGCGTCCCAGAGCGCGAACGCGAACATGCCGCGCAGCCGGTGTACCAGCTCCACGCCGTGCTCCTCGTACAGGTGCACCAGGCACTCCGCGTCCCCGTGGGAGCGCAGCCGGTGCCCGCGCCGGACCAGTTCGGCGCGCAGTTCGCCGAAGTTGTACAGCTCACCGTTGAAGACCGCGACGACGGTGCGGTCCTCGTTGTAGACGGGCTGCTGCCCGCCGGCAACGTCCACAATGGCCAGTCGCCGCATGCCGAGCGCGGCGCGCTCGTCCACGTGCAGCCCGGAGCCGTCCGGGCCGCGGTGGGTCAGCGTCCCGCACATCCGCTCCACCAGGTCTCCGGACGGCGTGGCCGTGCCGACCAACCCCGCGATGCCGCACATCAGGACCTCAA
The DNA here is from genome assembly GCA_035278125.1 of Rugosimonospora sp. Taxonomy (GTDB): domain Bacteria; phylum Actinomycetota; class Actinomycetes; order Mycobacteriales; family Micromonosporaceae; genus DATEJJ01. The sequence continues at coordinate 1,765 of DATEJJ010000686.1, read as the reverse complement.
CAGGTCGTGGTAGAGCGCCAGGTGCCGCTGTACCAGCGTGTCGAGGTTGAGGTTGGCGCGGCACCAGTCGCGGGCCGCGGCGCCCATCCGGGCGGCCTCGCCCGGGTCCTCCAGCACCTGCGCGATCGCGTCGGCCAGCGCCTCCGGATCGGCCGGCGGCACCAGCCGGCCGCGGCCGCCGTCGAGCAGTTCGGGGGTACCGCCCACGGCGGTGGCGACCACCGGGCGGCCCGCGGCCATCGCCTCCATCACCGCGTTGCTCATCCCCTCGGTGTGCGAGGGCAGCACCGCCACATCGGCCCGGGCCAGCAGTCCCGTCACGTCGGTACGCGCCCCGAGCAGCCGCAGGTCGACACCCAGCCGGGCGCCCAGCCGCCGCAGGTGCGGCTCGTCCGGCCCCTCGCCGACCAGCACCAGGGTGCACGGCCGGCCCCGGTCGCGCAGCCGGCCGGCGGCGGCGACCAGATCGGCGAGCCCCTTGTACGGCTTGAGGTTGGCCACACACACCAGCACCGGGTACGCGCTGTCCAGCTCGGCCGGCGCCGCCGGCTGGAACGCCTCGGGCGGCAGCGCGTTGTAGATCACCGTCACCTTGCCTGCTGGCACCCGCTCGCTGGTCCGGGTGCAGGCCGCGACCGCCTCGGCGTTGGCCACCACCTTGTGGGTGAGCCAGGTGGCCACCCGCTCGACGGCGAGCACCGCGTGGCGGCCGGTCTTGTAGTCGTCCAGGCTGCGCCGGCCGGCCACGATGGCGGGCACCCCGGCCAGCCAGGCGGCCGGCGCACCGAGCACGTAGCTGTGGTACAGGAACCCGTGCACCACGTCCGGCCGGGTCCGCCGCAGGTACCGGGTCAGCCGGCCGAGCACGGTGACCAGCTCCGGGTAGGCCCGCCAGTCCGGCCACGCGCGCAGCCCCAGGTACACCACGGGTACGCCCGCCTCCCGCAGCGCGTCCGCGCGGGGACCGGGTCCGGCCAGCACGACCACCGTCACGTCGGCGCCCCGGGCGCGCAGGCCGGTGGCGAGCAGCACCACCTGCTTCTCCGTACCGCCCAGGCCGAGCTGACCGATGATCAGGCAGATCCGGGGCAGGACCCGGGCCAGCGTCGCCGGTCGCCCCCCGGCAAGCGCTTGTTTCTCCATTTCCGCGAGGATAGTACGTTTGATCAGCTTCGTAGCTACTATGACCGTATTGTCGCTCCGGAGAGCGGAGGGGGTGAGCATCTTGCGGGTCATGCGGATCATCGCGCGGATGAACGTGGGCGGCCCGGCCCTCCAGGTCAGCGCGCTCATGCGCGGGCTGGACCCGGCGCGCTTCGAGCAGCGCCTGTACGTCGGCCTGCCCGAGCCCGGCGAGGGCGACTACCGGGCGCTGCGTGCCGCCGAGGTACCCGTGCACCTGGTCCCCGAGATGGGCCGGGCGGTACGCCCCGGCGACGATGTCCGCGCGCTCGCCGCGCTGGTCGCCGCGATGCGCGAGTACCGCCCGCACCTGGTACACACGCACACCGCCAAGGCGGGCACCCTGGGCCGGGTCGCGGCGGCGGTCTGCCGGGTACCCGCGCGGGTGCACACCTTCCACGGCCACCTGCTGTACGGCTACTTCCCGCCCGCGCGCACCAAGCTGCTGGTACGCGCCGAACGGGCGCTGGCCCGCCGCACCGACGCGCTGGTCACCGTCGCCGGTCAGGTCCGCGACGACCTGCTCGCGGCGGGCGTGGGCGCGCCGGACCGGTACACCGTGATCCCGCCGGGCGTGAGCCTG
>DATEJJ010000685.1:0-10913 GCA_035278125.1 Rugosimonospora sp. | reverse complement strand
TCCCTCGCGCTGGGCGCCGCCGGCGCCGGGGGCGGTGCGGCCGTGGCGGAGGTGGCGGCCAGCGTCGACCGGGAAGGAGGGCAGGTGTGGGTACAGACGCGGTGGCGGGTCAGGTGACCGTGGCGATCGTGGAGGACCACGAGGTGGTCATCGACGGGGTACGGGCCTGGATCGACCGGGATCCGCAGCGGCGGGTACGGGTGGTGGCCGCCGGTGACTCCATCGCGGACGTACTCGCGGCGGCCCGCGAGCCGATCGACGTCATCCTGCTCGACCTTGAGCTGCACAAGGTGATGATGACCGACCAGGCGGCCCGGCTGAGCGACGCCGGGTACCGCGTGGTCATCTTCTCCGCGCACACCGGCCCGTCCGTGGTGGCCGGCGCGCTGGACGCGGGCGCGTGCGCGTTCCTGAGCAAGGACGAGACGCGCGAGCACTGTGTGGAGACCATCGTGTCGGTCGCCACCGACCGGCCGTACGTGACCCGCTCGCTGGCCGGCGCCATGCTCGCCGACCCGCAGCTGTCCGGGCGGGAGCGGGAGGCGCTGCTGCTCTGGTTCCAGGGTATGGACATGGGCTCGGTGGCCCGGCGCATGGACATCACCGAACACACGGTCAAGCAGTACATCGACCGGGCGCGGGTCAAGTACGCCCGGGTCGGACGGCCGGTACCGTCCCGGTTCGCGCTGCTGGCGCGCGCCATCGAGGACGGGCTGATCCGGCCCGAGGAGGTCGGCGACTACAACTCCAGCGCCTCCTGATCAGCTGCGGGTCCACTTCTGGTTGTCGCCACCGTTGCAGGTCCACAGCTCCACCAGGGCGCCGTTCGTGGTGGCCTGGCCGGTGACGTCCAGGCACAGTCCAGATTGGACACCCGTGACGGTACCGTCGGCGTTCAGGCTCCACTGCTGGTTCGTACCGCCGGTGCAGTCGTTGATGTCCACCTTGCTGCCGGCGGCGGTACCGGCGGCGTCCAGGCACTTGTTCCCGTACACCTGGAGCTGCTGGGCGGAGGTGAGCGTCCACTGCTGGTTGACGCCACCGTTGCAGTCCCAGATCTCCAGCTGGGTACCGTTGGTGTGGCTCACGTTCGGCACGTCGAGGCAGCGGCTGGAGCCGGCGCCCATGAGCCGGAACGTGGCCGGGGGCGGCGGTCCCGCGACCGCGGTCACGCTCAGGTTGTCGAACTGCGCGGTCTCGCCCTGGCTGGTACCCATCCCCACCTGTCCGGTGGGCCAGGTGGTGTCGGTCAGCGAGCGCACGGTCGTACCGTCGATCGCCGCGTTGACGGTGCTGCCGGAGAACGTCATCGCCAGCGTGTGCCAGCGGTTCGTGCCGAGCGCGGCGACCGTACCGCTGGCGAGCGTGGTCATCGTGTTGTTCGTGTCGTTGCGCAGGACCGACCAGGCGCCGGTGTCGCTGACCCGCAGGTAGTACGCGTCCAGCCCGGCCGGGCCGAACGAGTGCTGCCAGGTGGCCCGGCCGATCAGCTCGGCGTACCCGGCCCGCTCCAGCAGCACGTCCGTGGCGACCGCGTAGTTGCTCCACGTCGTGTCGCCGAGCAGCGCGTACGGGTCGGACAGCGTGTCCCAGGTGATCGGCGCCTGGGGGCTCATCTGCCGGACGCAGTTGCCGGAGCGCGATCCGCCGCAGGCGGCCACCTCGAACGCACCCTGCTGGTCGGCGAGCAGCCGCGCCTCCTTCCCCACCGGGTACCCGTCGAACGAGTCGGTGTACGGGAGCGCGAGCGTGCCCTGGGCCGGGCTGGTCGCGGTACCCTTGCCGCCGCCGCTCGTGGTGGTCAATGTGTACACGAATCCGGGCTGCAGGGTCAGCGAGAAACTCCCGCCGGACGGGGTGATGTCGCTCGCGTGCACCAGGTACGCGCTGGTACTGCTGGAGTTCACGTTGGTGCTCCAGACGTGCACGGTACCGGTGGACAGTCCACCTGCGACAGTCGCGGTGAAGGTCTGGCTGGCCGTCGCGTCCATCGTCTCGATGATTGTGCTGTAGTCGGAGTTGTTGGTGGACTTGAGCGTGACGTAGCTGCCGTTGCTGCGGTTGCCACCGAGGTAGCCGCTGGCCGAATCGATGTAGTGCCAGCCGGGCGCGGTGAACTGCGTGGTCTGCGCCATCACCCAGGCGTTGCGCCCGATCGTGTAGTAGCCGGACCACGGCTGCGGGGCGAGCGCCACACCCATCGTGGGGAACGGCAGGTTCGGGTACACGGCGGCGATGACCGGCCAGTTGAGGTACGCCGTCATCCGCCCGTCGATGTAGTCCCGGTTGATGCCCCGGGCCAGTGCCGCCGCACCGGCGTTCAGGTCGTCCGATCCGTTCTCGCTGGCCCAGAGCGGCTTCCCGGTGTTCAGCGCGTTCGTTGAACTGGGACAGGTGGTCTGCGCGCTGCGGTACCCGCAGACATAGTGCGTACCCACCACGTCGACAGCCGCCGCGAACGCCGGATCGGCGACCACGTCGTCGGCCGCGCCCCAGCCGGAACTGGCGTCGTCGGCAACCACCTTGACACCCGAGAAACCGTTGGCGTTCAACGCACTGCGCAGGCTCTCGTACCACGCCTTGTTGTGGCCCCGCTCGTTCCAGCCGCCCAGGTAGTCGATGGTCAGGCCGTTCTGCCGGGCGCAGCCCAGCCAGGCGAGGAGATAGTTGACCATGTCGGTGGACCAGAAGTTGCCGCCGCCGATCCAGCCCGGCGCGCCCCAGGACAGCCCGACCAGCTTGATGTCCGGGTTGCGCGCCCGGGCCTGCTGGGCGAGCCACCACTCGTACCCGCGCCCGCAGTCCAGGTCGCTCGCGGTGTGCTTGTGGCTAGGCTCGGCGCCGCTGGTCGAGTTGGTGTCGCCGCCCACCTCTATCTTGAGCATCTGCAGCGCCGCACCGTAGCTGGGCTTGAAGAGGTAGTCGAGGAGCTGTGTGCGCTCCGGCTCCGGATAGTCGATGAGCAGCCGGCTGTTGCCGCCGCCCCCGCTGATCGCACCGATGCCGTCCAGCGCGCGGCCGGTACCGGTGCCGTTGATGGTGATGCTGGTGGCGGCGTGTGCCGGGGTGGCGGGCAGGAGCGCGGCGGTCACGGCGGCGAGGCCCGCGGCGGCGACCAGAGCCAGCCGGGAGCGGAAGGTGGCGAGTGGCACGGCGGACATCATATCCAGATCAATGGATGTTTGGCCACGGCCCGGGGTGCCGTGCCACTCCCGGGCCGTGGCAGCGGAGCGAGGATCAGCCGAAGGCGCACCGCGCGCCGTTGAGGGTGAAGCTGGGTGGTCGGCCGTTGGCGACATTGTCCCAGCTGGCGTTGAACCCCATGTCCACCCGGCCGCCGGGCGGGAGGGTCGCGTTCCAGCTGGCATTGACCGCGGTCACATTGCGCCCGCTCTGCGTCGTGGTCGAGTTCCACGCGCCGGTGATCTGCTGGCCGTTCGCGTACGCCCAGTTGACCCGCCAACCGTTGATCGTCGAGGTACCGGTGTTGGTGATCGTCACCTGGATCTGGAACCCGCCGGGCCACGAGGTGTTCTGCGTGTACGCCACGGTGCACGTGGTGGGCGGCAGTTCGTCGTCCTCCACCAGGAACACGTTGCTGCTGAGGTCGGTCAGCGGGATGTCGGTGTTGGACGCGATGAGCTGCGCCAGCGACCGGTGGAAGTCGATCCCGTACTGGTCCCGGATCGAGTTGAGGGCAGCGGTCTGGTTGCCGTAGAAGAACCGGTCACCGTCGCGCAGCGCCTGGAACTGCCGGGTCCAGATGGCCAGCTGCAGCTCGCCGAACTCGGCACCCGGTACGTGCGGCTCGGACACCATGCCCACGAAAGCGTCCACGTTGTTCACGTTGCCGTAGATGGCGCGCAGCCGCGCGGCGACCGTGGTGCGCCGCAGGTCCGACGTTGCCGAGGTGGTGGCCGCGTCGGTACCCAACGCGACGGCTGCACCGTCGATATTGGACAGTGACATGAAGTCCAGGCTGTTCGGATCGTTGATCTCGTTGCCCGGAGTGAGCTGCGGGTCAGCCGGGAACCCGTCGGTCGCCTCGCCCGTGATGGCCGTGAACGAGGTCTTCGGCGCCAGCCCGTACGCCTGCCGCAGCTGGTTGTAGCTCGGCATGCCGTGGTCACGGCCGCGCGCGATGTCGATCGCGGCCAGGTCCACCACGCCCTGGAAGCACTGCGGCAGGGTCGGCCCGTCCAGGCAGCCCGGGTTGCCGGACACCGGAATCTGGAACAGCACGCTGCGCAGCTGGTTGTCGATCATCTCGTCGTTCCGGTACTCCGACTCGCCACCGATGCCCTGCAGCAGCGGGCCGAGCTGGAGCGCGGGTACCAGATCGGGGTTGAAGAAGGCCAGGTTCAGCGGTACCGCGATGTGCACGTTGGTGCCGTCCTGGGTGACCTCGAGCCCCTGCGCCTCGAACGAGTTCAGCTGTGCCTGGCTGTACCGCGCCGTCGTCCCGTCCAGTTCGGTCTCGCCGTGGATCTGGCTGTGCGCCCGGTACCCGACGGTCGCGAACTCGGTGCTGAGCGTCGGGTTCACGCCCGCGTTGTAGCCCGCGTACACCGGCAGCGCCACGCCCATCGCGGGCAGGAACTCGTTGTACGTGATGTACTGCTGCTCCGCGATGACGACCCGCCGGGCGATCTGGAACTTGTCCTCCTGGCTCAGCGAGTTGGGCAGCAGCGACACGATCCTGTTGTGTTCCCGGGCGAACAGCGTGTGGGTGGCGGTCAGCGCGATGTTCTCGTTGGCCCGCACGTCGCCGGCCACCATCGCACGGGCCGGCTGACCCGTGAGCCGCCCGTCCAGCGCCATGGTGGGTGCCGTGGACGCGTCACCCCGGCTGTCCCGCCGGGGCAGGTAGTTGCCGGGCAGCATCAGGGTCGCGGCGTTGTCCGCCAGGTTGCCGTTGACCGGGCCGTCGCGCAGCCACTCCAGCCGCGCCGGGTCCGCGCCGTACACCGGCTCCGCGTCGATGAACGACGTCTCCGTGTTCACCTGCTGCCGCGCGTTCGTGGTACCGGTACCCGGTGCCGCCGCGTTGCGCGAGAACGGGATCACCCCGAGGTTGTTGGTGAAGCTCTCCAGCGGGTCGCTGCTGTCGAACGGGATGTTCGCGGCCGGCCCGCCGTCCTGCGCGAGCCCGAACGTGTGGTCCAGGAACTGGCCCCACACGTTGCCCCACTGGCTGACCCGCCGCTCGGAGAAGACGTTCTGGTTGACGTCGTTGAAGATACGGTTGCTGATGAAGCGCGGGTTCGGGCCGCCGACCGGTGCGCTCAGCCCGTCGGTGTACCGGGCGGGTGCGACCCGCAGGTACGGCTGGCCCGCGCGTCCCCAGTTCGGGTTGGTCAGATTGTTGCCCGACCCGTCGAGGCTCTGGATCTCGAAGCTCACCGCGGCCATAGCGGGGCGGACCCCGGCGAGGGGCATCACCACACCGGCGACCACCGCGACCACGGCGAGTCTGGCCAGTGTCCTGCTGGTACGTCGTAACCGGTGGCAACGGCTACTGTCCATTGCTCCTCCCAGAACAGTGCGTGCGGACGTATGGTCTCTCCGCGCACGGACGCGCACTGTCCTGGCATCTGTCCACAGTGCTCAATGCCACCGCGAGTCGGGTCCGGGTTACGGCGAGACGCGTTGCTGGTGGATGGGAGGCGCGCGCCTAGGCATATATCGTGACCGTCGAATCAATCGACATCAATAGATAAACATTGACGTTAACCCCCCAAGGGTTGCCCGGTCCTCATCCGCCCGGCCGACCTGCGCTTCGTGACGCCGGACGGCGGTTTACGTACCAACCTGGACCTCCGTGCAGTAGGCGGCCCGTCTCCCCCGCCGCCAGGCGAACGGCTCCGGGCCCATTGGCCACAATGGACAGTTCGCGTGGCGCCGCGGGAGCGGTGGTGGGCCGGACTGGGATCTCAGCGCGCCGTGCCCGGACCCGGGTCGTCGTCGCAGACCGTGCCGGGCGGTGGCAGCGTGCCGTCCAGCAGGTAGGTTGCCTCGCGGTTCGCGGTACAGGTGCTGTGCAGGAACGCGATATGCCCGGTCCCGTGGAAGGTGAGCAGCCGGGCGTTGTCGATGGTGGCCGCCTGCGCCACCGCACCCGGGTACGGCGCGTTCGGGTCGCCCGTGGTACCGACCACCAGGATCGGCGCGACGCCGGACGCGTGGTACCCGCCCGTGTAACGGCTCGGCGCCTGCCGCACCGGCCAGGAGGCGCAGTCCGCACCGCCCTTGCCCACCACGGCCAGCGGGCCGAGCGTACTGACCGGAGCGACCATCGGCGCCGCCTGCGCGGACCACGCGGCGAACGCCACCGCGTGCGCCCGGTCGATGGTTCCGGTGAAGTCGGTGCACAGGATCGGTATCGCCGCATGCAGCGCCGCGGGCACGTCCGGCGTGATGACACCGGACAGCGGTACCGCGGCCGGGTCGGCGGCCACCGTGGCCAGGAACTGCGCCAACTGCGGCCACCCGGCGTCGCCGTCGCCCATGCTGCTGACCACGACGAGTTGCACGGTAGCCGCGTTCACCGCCGGAGTGCCGTCGTGCCCAGGACGGGCCGGCCCGTCGATGCGGCGCAGCAGGTCACTCAGCGCCTCCGCCGGGTGTCCACCGCCGAACGGGCAGTCCGGCGTCGCGGCGCACCAGGCGAGAAACTGGTCCACCGCGTGCTGCGTCGCGCTCAACGCGCCGCCGAACAGCGCCAGCGGGTCGTCGCGCCAGGCGTGCGGGTCGACGGCGCCGTCCAACACCGCGGCCCGCACCCGACCCGGGTACATGTCCGCGTACACGTTGCCGAGGATCGTGCCGTACGACAGGCCGAAGTAGCTGATCTGCGGCGCACCGAGCGCCACGCGCAGCCGCTCCAGGTCCAGTGCCGCGTACCCGGTGCCGGAGTCCGGCAGCAGCGGTCCGCTCAGCGCGGCGCACCCCTGCGCGTACCGGCGACCGTCGGCCAGCGCGGTCGCGATCCCGGTACCCAGCGGCTGGCGTACCGTGGCGCCGGCGATACGGGCCACGAACGCCGCGTCCGGTTCGCACTTCAGGCCCGGGGTACTCGCGCCCACGCCCCTCGGGTCGAACGTGACCACGTCGAAGCGCTGAGCCACCGCGGCGAACGCCGGGGCCCCGGTGAACAGGGACAGCTGGTCGATCCCGGACGAGCCGGGGCCGCCGGGGTTGACCACCAGCGGGCCGATCACGTGCCGGCGGTCCGTCGCGGGCAGCCGCCGCACCGCGATCGACACGGTGCCGGCGTCCGGGTGCGCGTAGTCGCGCGGCGCCAGCAGTGTGCCGCACTGCAGCGCCGAGCCGCGCGGGCAGGGATGCCAATCGATGGAGGGTACGCCGCCGGCAAGTGCTTGCGCGTCCGGTGAGGTACCGGCGATCGCCAGCGACGCCGGACCGATCACCGCCAGGGCCGCGGCGGCCGCACCCACCGCGAGCGCGGCGGCCAGGACGCGGCGTCGGCCGCGGAAGACTTTCGATGTCGTATGCACGCCGGTGAGCGTAGAAACGGCAGCCGCACCTGACCATCCGGCAGACCCGAACGCCGTAGCTGCGGCCAGCCCTACAGCACGGCTGTGATAGCAGATCGCAGCGGTACTCGTCCGGATCACGGACATGCATGCCCAGTGCCGCCGACGGTTCCTGTCCGGTCCAGTTGGACATTGCGAGCGTGCCCGGCAATGACGTGCGGCTCGCAGAGTTGATCTGATGAGTTCGATGAGCTTGTGGTCAGACATACGTTGCGGATTCGGGCGGTCAAGGTGGCGGGCAGGTGGGATTGACCCGTTCGGCTGTTGGATGCCGGCATGCTGGCCGAGGACCTGCCCGCTGTCGCGCCGGGCCGTATCTGGTGACTTTCGGCCAGTCTTTCCACTGGACCGACGAAGCCGGTCCGCCGAGATCGTGTACGACATGTCGGAGGCCGGGGGGTGCGCTGGCCCTGATCGTCCACACGGCGCCGGGACGGACCCGACCACCGGGCCCAGGAGTGCCGACGATCCAGCACGAGGAGATCACGGCGCTGGTGGGGAGGTATCTCGGTCAACCGGCGCGCCGGCCCGTGCATGGCCGCGCAACGTTCTCATTCCCCGCTGGTGGCCATTTTGCGCGGCTCCTGGAGTGAAGATCCACTCTGGTCGCATCTTCCCCACACCGGCGACCGGCGGCGCGCGAGCCCGTCAGAGTCTGGCCTGCTGGCGGATCCGGACCGTGCCGGCGGCGAACAGTATGACCGTGAGGCTCGGGTACAGGGTCGCGGAGACCAGTGTCAGGGTGGACCCGTGAATGGAGGGCGCCAGTTCGGCGTACACCGGCCAAGCGGCGAGGCCGAACACGAGGGCGGCACCCGCGATCGCCACCCGCCCGTCCACCACTGTCCACAGGAGACACACGAACGCGACGGCCACCAGCGGCCAGGGTTGCCGGTTCAGCGTGGTGTGAAATCCGGAGGTCAGGACAAGCCACGCGACGGGTACGGCGAGCAGCCAGGTCACCGGTCGGCGGGCCGCAGCGGGGCGGCGTACCAGCAGCGGCAGCATCAGCAGCGCGGCCAGTGGGTACTGCCAGAACCCGTTCGGGGTCAGGCGGAACGGGTTGGGCAGGCCGTTGTAGGAGATCTGCGAGGCGACGAACGCGGCGAGCGTGGCCACCATGCCCGTCCGGTAGCGGCCCGCGGCGAGCAGCACGATCGCGAGTAGTCCGCACACCGTCCCCGCGCTGGCACCGATCGCGAAGGTGGCGGGATAGGGGTCGGAGGGGTGACTCAGCTGAATCGGTACGGCCAGGCGGGCGAGGGCCAGCGACTTGGCGGTACCGTGGGCGACCAGGAACAGCACGCTGATGCGTAGCGCGCCGAGCCAGCGCTGCCCGAGCGACACCCCCGTGGCCGCCCCGGTGCGTATCCGCGCCGCCCCGAGTACCAGGCCGGTGACCTCCCGCCACACCGGGCGCCGCCGGCCGGCCTCGGCTGCCTCGACGAGCGTGGTCAGCATCTCCGCCCCGCGCTGCTGCCGGTACGCCTTCGGGTACAGGCGCAGCAGCCAGCCGTACCCGGTGCTCATGCCGGTACCGTCCCCGGCCGGGTCGGGTGCGGCGCGCGTACCCGTGCTGCCGGGGTGCGTCCGGTGACCACTTTCGCGGCCTGCGTCATCCGGTTGGCCTCGGCCACCAGGGCGGCACGGCCGGCGTCGGTCAGCGCGTAGTAGCGGCGTGCCCGACCGTTGACGACTTCCTCGTCGGCCACCCGGACGAGTTGTTCGCCGGCCAGCCGGTCCAGTGCCGCATAGAGGGTACCGGTGGACAGCCTGACCCGGCCGCCGGACAGGTCCTCGGCCCGGGCCATGATGGCGTACCCGTGTAGCGCCTGTTCCTGGAGGGCCGCCAGGATGAAGTAGGTGGGCTCCCGCATCGGAGATCCTGAGACAGTCATGACGATACGATATAGCGATGATCTACCTATGTAAAGTCGGCGGGCTCGGCCCACACGACGGACAGCGACGACGGCCACGCCACCAGAGAATGCGCCGAGACGACCGCACGAACCCCGAGAACCCGCCATCTTCACGAGATCCCGACAGCGACTCGCAGAGTAATTCTGACGCTCGCAAGATCACTCGCAAGGTAGGTCCGACACTCGCAACCTTCGGCGGTACAGGAGAGTTCCGCAGGAAAGTCGACAAGGTTCCATGTGACGATCTCCTCGAAGCAAGATATGACCCGCTGGATTCACCCGTGTCGAACGGGGCGCCGTTCGGCACGGGTGCGCGGGCGGCGGCGCCGGGGGTCGCCCGCGGTCCAGGCGGTCACCCGCTTCCAGACCAGGCACATCGGTCGATGAAGTTAGGTCAGGAAACCCAAGCGGCCAGCGCCGGGTCCACCGGCCGACCGCCGTTCCCGGGCCGCGCAGATCCTCGGCCTCACACGGGCCACGGCATACCGCTACGCGGCGGCCGGGGAGCTGCCCACCAAGCGACTCGGCGGGCGGATGTACATCATCACGGCACGAATCCGCTACCTACTGGACGGCACGGAGGAACAGGCAGCATGAGCACACCAGCCAGGAAGCGGCCCGTCATTCCAGGCGTCACCGTGTACCCGCGCGGAAAGCGGTTCGCGTACAACGTGGACATCGGGCCAGACCCGCTGACCGGAGAGCGGCGGCGGGAATACCGGGGCGGGTTCGAGACCGAGGAAGACGCTTGGACGGCTGCCCTCAAAGCCAAGGCAGCCGTTGACGCCGGTCGCCGAGTCGCGCCGTCCAAGCGGACCGTAGCCGGATTCCTCGCCGAGTGGCTGAGGACGGTACGCGACTCGCTCAAGCCTTCAACCTTCGTCAACTACACCGACTACATCGACGCCTACGTGTTGCCCAGCATCGGTAAGCGCAAGCTCCAGGACATCGACGTGCCTACCCTGAACACGCTGTATCGGCACCTGCTCAACGCCGGACGGTGCAAGCCTGACAACAACACCGTGATGTACGAGTACCGGAAAACCAGGCAGGCAGCGGGAGTCGAGCCGTCGCCGAAGGAGATTTCCAGCAACTGCAAGGTGTCTGTGTACGCAGCACGGCATGCCGTGCTGCGGTACCGGCGCGGCCGGATTCCCGTCGCGAAGGCGCCGGGGCTGGCCCCGAAGACGGTCAAGAACGTTCACCGCATGCTGCACCGGGCGCTGAGCGACGCAGTGCCCTGGCAGTACATCACCAGCAACCCTGCCACCCATGCGAGCCTGCCCCGGGAACGCCGGAAGCGGCGGGCAAAGACGGGCGCGACGTGGAGCGCCGAACAGCTCACGGCCTGGCTGCAAGTAGCCCTGCTCGACCGGGACGCGGCCCTATGAGTCCTGGTGGCTACGACCGGCATGCGCCGGTCGGAACTGGCCGGGGC
>DATEJJ010000684.1:0-7369 GCA_035278125.1 Rugosimonospora sp. | reverse complement strand
GGCAGCGTGCTCGTGGTGGCGCGCGCGGGTGGATCCGACGTCGCCGTCGAAGTGGCCACGGACGCGCTCGCGTGGCACCCCGTCCGCGGCATCGACCCCACCCTGGGCCTGGTCGAGGTCACCGGCCAGATCGGCGGTGCGGTAGGGCGCGGGCCGGTGGACTGGCCGGCGGCCGTCGCGCGCGGGCAGCTCGCCCTGGGCCACGAACTCGCCGGCGCGTCCCGGCGCGTGCTCGACCTGGCCCGGGACCACGCGCTGGTGCGGATCCAGTTCGGTCGCCCGATCGCCATGTTCCAGGCGGTCCGGCACCGGCTGGCGGAGACGCTCGTCGCCGTCGAGGCGGCCGGCGCTGTGCTCGACGAGGCATGGGAGGACGGCACGGCGCAGGCGGCGGGGATGGCCAAGGCGACGGCCGGCCGCAGCGCCCGGGTGGCGGTGCGCCACTGCCAGCAGGTGCTCGCCGGGATCGGCTTCACCACCGAGCACCCGTTCCACCGGTACGCGCGGCGGATCCTCGTGCTCGAACAGCTCCTCGGGTCGACCCGGGCGCTCACCCGGGAACTCGGCGAGGGCATCCTGGCCCGCCGCGAGCTGCCCGCGCCGTTCCCCCTCTGAGGGTCAGATGAGGCTGCGGCCACCGTCCACATAGAGCACCTGGCCGGTCACGAACCCGGACTCCTCGGCGGCGAAGAACAGTGCGGCGTTGGCGATGTCGCCCGGCTGCCCGACCCGGCGTACCGGCAGTCCCGCCGCGACCGTGGCCTTCCGCTCCGCCACCGGTACGCCCAGCCGCGCGGCGGTGGCGCGGGTCATCTCGGTGTCGATGTACCCGGGCGCGATCGCGTTGACGGTGACGCCGAACGGCCCGAGTTCGAGCGCGACCGTACGGGTGAAGCCCTGCAGGCCGGCCTTTGCCGAGGAGTAGTTGGCCTGCCCCCGGTTGCCGAGCGCGGAGGTGGAGGAGAGGTTGACGATCCGGCCGTAGTGACGGTCCACCATGGACCGCTGCGCCGCCCGGGTGACCAGGAAGGCGCCGCGCAGGTGCACGTTCATGACCGTGTCCCAGTCGTCCTCGCTCATCTTGAACAGCAGGTTGTCGCGGGTGACCCCGGCGTTGTTGACGAGGATGTCCACCCCGCCGAACTCCGTGACGAGCCGCTCGACCGCGCGCTCCACCGGCCCGGCGTCGGACACGTCGGCGCCCAGCGCCATCGCCTGCCCACCGGCTTCGGCGATCGCGGCGACCGTACCCGCCGTCTGCTCCTCACTCAGGTCCAGCACACCGACGCGGGCGCCGGCGCGCGCGAACCGCTGGGCCACCTCCGCGCCGATGCCCCGGCCCGCGCCGGTCACCAGCGCGACCCGGCCGTCCAGACTGGTCACGATCGTCCTCTCCTGGCTGTGTTGGCGTTGGTCAGCGCGCGTACCGCCGCGCGGTGCTCCTCGGTGGCGACGAGCCGCACGTGCCACTCGGCTTCGACGTCGGCGCAGTACGCGAGGTCGGCACTGCCGGCACGCCGGACGTGCTGCTTCATCGCGCCCAGCGCCTGCGGCGGTACGGTCGCCAGCCGGCGCGCCCGCTCCAGCGCGTGCGAGCGTACCTGCCGGTCCGGGACCGTACCGTTGACCAGGCCCAGCTGCTCGGCGTGCGCCGCGGTCGTCACGTCAGAAAAGTACAGCAACTCCAGGGCCTTCGCGGCACCGACCAGCTCGCGCAGGAGCCAGGTGCAGCCGAAGTCACCGGCCAGGCCGAGCCGGCCGAACCCGGTCCGCAGCGTGGCCGAGGTCCCCGCGTAGCGCAGGTCGCAGGCAAGCGCGAGCCCGAGCCCGGCACCGACCGCCGCACCCTCCAGGACGGCGACCGTCGGCTTCGCCAGCTCGTGCAGCCGCACCACAGTGGACCACTGCGCCGCCTGCTGCCGCGCGAGGCGCCCGGCCCCGTCCTTCGCGGCACCGAAGATGCTTCCGCCGCGGGCGAGCAGGGTCACGTCGCCACCGGCGCAGAACGTACCGCCGGCACCGGCGAGCACCACGACGTGCACCTCCGGCGAGCGCGCGGCCCGGTCGAGCATCTCCCCCAGCGCGTCCAGCATCGGCAGGGACAGCGCGTTGCGTACCTCCGGCCGGTTCAGGGTCAGGCTCAGCACGCCGGACTCCTGCGCCGCCAGCAGATGGTCGGTACCCGTCTCTAGATTTGACATCGACGTCGAAGTTATAGTGCGGTCGCCCCGGTGGTCAATGCCAGAGAGAGGCCGCAGCCATGAGCACGTACGAGGTACCCGCCGAGATCGACGTGACCTGCGACGGTCCACTGAGGATCGTGCGGCTCAACCGGCCCGAGCAGTTGAACGCGGCCGACCACGCGCTGCACTCCGGCCTCGGCGCGCTGTTCCCGCAACTGGACGCGGACCCCGACGCCCGTGCCGTCGTGCTCACCGGCGCGGGCCGCGCGTTCTCGGCCGGCGGCGACTTCGACTACCTGGCGGCGCTGGCGGGCGACGGCGCGCTGCGCGAGCAGACGCTCACCGACGCGCGGCGCATCGTCACCGGCATGGTGCAGTGCCGGCTGCCGATCGTGGCCGCGGTCAACGGTCCCGCCGTCGGCCTCGGCTGCAGCCTGGTCGCGCTGTCCGACATCGTCTACATGGCGGAGAGCGCCCACCTGGCCGACCCGCACGTCCTCGTGGGGCTGGTGGCCGCCGACGGCGGCGCGGTCACCTGGCCGCTGCTGACCAGCCTGCAACTGGCCAAGGAGTACGCGCTGACCGGCGAGCGGATCAGTGCCCGGCGCGCCGCCGAGATCGGGCTGGCCAACCACGTCTGCCCGGACGGCGAGGTGCTGGAGGCGGCGCTCGCCTGCGCGCGCCGGCTGGCGGCCCTGCCGCGCCGCGCGCTGCAGGACACCAAGCGGGTACTCAACCTGCACCTGGAGCGCGCGGTACTGGCCACACTGGACTACGCGATCGCGGCGGAGGACCGTTCGTTCGGCTCCCCCGAACTGCGCGCCACCCTGGACCGGCGGCTCAGAGCTTGAAGTCGTGCCACTTCAGGTAGCCCCCGGCGTCCACTCGTAGCTGCATGCCGGTGACGTACCGGGACTCGTCCGACGCCAGGTACAGCACGGCGTTGGAGATGTCGATCGGCTCGACCCACGGTACCGGCATCGCCTGCTGCACGTAGAACGCCGGCTCGGCGTCGGCGCGGGTGGGGTGCTCCAGGTCCGGGCGGAAGGACCGGTACATCGGTTCGCTCTGCAGCATGTCGGTGTTGACGTTGGTCGGGTGTACCGCGTTGACCCGGATGCTGCGCGGCGCCAGTACCCGCGCCAGCTCGTGCACGTACTGCGAGAGCAGCCGCTTGGCGTACATGTAGCCGTGGCCACCGGGGTCCGTACCCACCTCGCGCATGGGCACGGCGTTCATGAACGCGGCGGTCGAGCCGGTCGCGATGACCGACGCACCCTCGGCCAGGTGCGGCAGGGCCGCGTGGATGGCGTTGATGGTGCCCAGCAGGTTGGTGTCCAGCACGTCGGTCCACGCCTGCAACGGCGGCTCGCCCTTCATCGCCGCGATACCGGCCTGGGCCACCACGATGTCCAGCCGGCCGAACTGGGCCAGGCCCTGCTCCAGCGCGGCGTGCAGCTGCTGCCGCTCGCGCACGTCGCCCTGTACCGCGACGATGCGCCGGCCCAGCGCCTCCACCAGGCGTACCGTCTCCTTGAGATCGTCCGGCCCGGCCAGCGCGTACTTCAGCGATTCGAGGTCGTGGCACAGATCGACCGCGATGATGTCGGCGCCCTCCTCGGCCAGCCGCACCGCGTGGCTGCGGCCCTGACCGCGCGCGGCGCCGGTGATGAAGGCGACCTTCCCTTCCACACGTCCCATGGGCTTGTCCTTTCCTCAGGTCGTCACGATGGCGCGTTCCGGGCAGCTGTCGCCCGCGTCGCGTACCGCGTCCTCGAACTCGGGCGGCACCTCGGGCTGCCGGACGACCGCGTACCCGTCGGCGCCGAGCGCGAAGACGTCGGGGCAGATCGCGCAGCACACCGCGTGGCCGCGGCAGCGCTCGTCGTCCACCACCACCTTCATGGCGTGGCGCCGGTGAACTCGAGGTTCAGGTGGGTCAGCCCGCGCAGGATGTACGTCGGCAGGTACCGGTACCGGCGGGCGTCCGCCGGGCCGTGCTGGCTCTCCGCGATGCGGATGTCGGTGGTGCGGTCGAGCAGCCGCTCGATGGCGACCCGGGCCTCGGCGCGGGCCAGCGGGGCACCCGGGCAGGTGTGCACGCCCCGGCCGAACGCGATGTGCTGGCGCGCGTTGCCGCGGGACACGTCGAACGTGCCCGGATCGGGGAAGCGGCGCGGGTCCCGGTTGGCGGCGCCGTTCACGACCATCACCGTGGTACCCGCCGGCAGGTCCACCCCGCCCACCGTCACCGGTACCCGGGACAGCCGGAAGTCACCCTTGACCGGGCTCTCCGTACGCAGCGACTCCTCGATGAAGTTCGGGATGCGGTCGCGCTCGCGGCGCAGCAGGGCCTGGAGGTCGGCGCGCTCGGCGAGCACCTGCACCGCGGCGCTGAGCAGCCGGACCGTGGTCTCCTGGCCGGCGGAGAAGAGGTTCGCCGCGATCCGCACCACGTCCGGTACCGCCGGTACCGAACCGTCCGGGAACGTCGCGGTGGCCAGGCCGGTGAGCACGTCCTCCCGGGGTTCCCGCCGCCGGTCCTCGATGTACGCGCTGAACCGCCCGTACAGGAACTCCAGCGGGCTGTGCGCCATGGTGTCCGCGCCCGTGCTGCCGAGCCCACCGCCGGTACGCGGCCGGCGCTGGAGCGTCTCCATGAACTCCTCGCGGTCCTCCTCGGGTACCCCGAGCAGGTCGGCGATGACGAGCAGGGTGAACGGGCCGGCGAAGTCCCGGATGAACTCGCCGTGGCCGGGCGCGAGGAACCCGTCGAGCAGCCCGTCGGCCAGCGTCCACATGGACGCCTCGTTCTCCTTGAGGCGCTTGGGCGTAATCAGCCGCATGAGCAGCGCGCGGTGGTCGGTGTGCGTGGGCGGGTCGAGCGTCGGCAGCTGGTCACTGAACGGCAGCTCGTCCCGGTGCCGCTCGATCAGCTCGGTCACGTCGTCGCCGGCCAGCGGTACCGGGAACCCGGGGAACGGGCCGGTCACCGAGATGCAGGACGAGAACGCGCCGGTGCCGTGCAGCACCTCGACGGCCTCGTCGTAGCCGGTCACCAGCACCACACCGTGGTGCTCCTCCCGCCGCACCGGGCACTGCCCGCGCACCGCGTCGAAGTACGGGTACGGGTCGGTGACCAGTGCCTGGTCCCGGAAGAAGTCGACCGCGTCGGCATCGTGCGCGTCCATGCAGGCCCCTCACGTGTGAAAACGCCGTTCTCGTTCTCAGCACATTAGGTTTCCATGAGGAGCCGAGGCGCGTCAACTCTCCGGCGGTACCAGGCCGAGTAGACGGACCGACTCCTGGCGCATCTCCACCTTCCGGATCTTGCCGGTGACCGTCATCGGGAACTCGTCGACGAGGTGGACGTACCGCGGGATCTTGTAGTGGGCGAGCCTGCCGGTGCAGAATTCGCGCAGCGCCGCGGCGGTGAGCGGCGCGGCGCCCGCGCGCAGCCGGACCCAGGCCATCAGCTCCTCGCCGTACCGGGCGTCGGGTACCCCGACCACCTGGGCGTCGAGGATGTCCGGGTGGGTGTAGAGGAACTCCTCGATCTCCCGCGGGTAGATGTTCTCGCCACCCCGGATGACCATGTCCTTGATCCGGCCGGTGATGCTGAGATACTCCTCGCCGTCCATGACCGCCAGGTCGCCGGTGTGCATCCAGCGGGCCGCGTCGATCGCCTCCGCCGTGGCGTCCGGCTGCTCCCAGTAGCCCAGCATCACCGAGTACCCGCGGGTGCACAGCTCGCCCGGGGTGCCACGGGGTACGGTCCGCCCGGTCGCCGGGTCCACCACCTTGACCTCCAGGTGCGGCCCGACCCGGCCCACAGTGGACACCCGCCGCTCGACCGGGTCGTCCACCCGGGTCTGGGTGGACACCGGGGACGTTTCCGTCATGCCGTAGCAGATGGACACCTCGGCCATCCCCATCCGCTCGATCACCTGCTTCATCACCTCGACCGGGCAGGGCGAGCCGGCCATGATGCCGGTCCGCAGGCTGGACAGGTCGTACGACTCGAACGCCGGCTCGGCCAGCTCGGCGATGAACATGGTCGGCACCCCGTACAGCGAGGTGCAGCGCTCGGCCTGGACGGCCGCCAGCGTGGCCTTCGGGTCGAACCCCGGCGCCGGGATCACCATGCACGCCCCGTGGCTGGTCGCCGCCAGGTTCCCCATCACCATCCCGAAGCAGTGGTAGAACGGCACCGGGATGCAGATCCGGTCCGCCTCGGTGTACCCGAGCAGCTCGCCCACGAAGTACCCGTTGTTGAGGATGTTGTGGTGCGACAGCGTGGCGCCCTTGGGGAACCCGGTGGTGCCCGAGGTGTACTGGATGTTGATCGGGTCGTCCGCGGACAGTTCGACCGGCGGCGGCGCACCCGGGTCGCCGCGCAACGAGTCCCACGCCCCGCCGCCCAGCAGCACCACGTGCTCCAGGCGCGGGCAGCGGGGCCGTACCTCGTCGATCATCGCGGCGTAGTCCGAGGTCTTGAAGCGCGGCGCCGCGACCAGCAGCCGCACGCCGGCCTGGTTCAGCACGAACTCCAGTTCGTGCGACCGGTATGCCGGATTAATGTTGACCAGGATCGCGCCGATCTTCGCGGTCGCGTACTGGAGGAACACCCACGGCGCGCAGTTCGGTGCCCAGATGCCGACCCGGTCGCCCGCGCCGGTGCCGAGCCCGAGCAGGCCCAACGCCAGCGCGTCCACCTCCGCGGCCAGCTCCCGGTAGGTCCACCGGCCGCCGGCCGGCACGTCGACCAGGGCGTCGCGGTCGGGGAAGGCCGCCACGGTCCGGTCCAGGTTCGCGCCGATCGTGTCGCCGAGCAGCGGCACGGTCGAGGTACCGGAGGAGTAGCTGGGTCGCGTCATGCGCACGATGGTCGGCCCAGGTCAGGCGGCGGCGGTACCTCCGAAAGAAGGTAGGTCAGGCGATCAGGCCGAGCCGGCGCGCGGCGCCCACGGTGGCCACCCGGTTGGCCGTGCCCAGCTTGCGCATGGCCGAGCGCAGGTATGCCTTGACCGTGGTCGGCTCCAGCGTGAGCCGGTCGGCCACCTCGCGGTTGGTGTAGCCGGCGGCCACCTGCACGAGCACGTCGACCTCGCGCCGCGACAGCGGGTGGCGCGCGGGCGCCAGCGGCTCGCGCAGGCTGCGGCCCAGCGCGTCCAGCCGCGACCGCA
>DATEJJ010000683.1:0-2689 GCA_035278125.1 Rugosimonospora sp. | reverse complement strand
GCAGGTGCAGCGAGCGCCGGGCCAGCGGTACCGCCCGCTCCGGCTCGCCCGCGTCGAGCGCCTGTCCGGCCAGGTGGCGTACCGCGTAGGACTCCAGCAAGCCGTCCCCGGCGGCCACGGCGAGGTCGCGGGCCTGCGCGTACCCGGGGCCGGCGGCGCTCGCGTCGCCGTTCAGGTTGTCCAGGGCGACCGCGTGCCAGAACGTGGCCCAGCCGGTCAGCGCGCGGCTGCCTGTGAGGGACTGGAACGTGTCCACCGGGTCGGGGCCGATCGGGTCGCCGGCCTGGCCGGCCAGGCGCCGCCAGTACTCCAGCTGCGCGGTCAGGAAGGCGGCCCGATCGGGGTGCTGCGCCGCGATCGCCCGGATCGCCGCGCACGCCTCGCCGACCGGGTCCAGCCGCCAGAGGTGCCGGTCGGTGAGCACCTCGGCGCGGAGCACCGAGCCCTCGGGCGCGTGCCGCGCGGCAAGGTCCCACTGGCCGGCCCGCTGCAGACAGCGCGCCACGAGGTAGGTACCGTTGTCGTCCACGGGGACTACATTGCCCGAACCTGTGGTAGGTGGTCAAGTGCCTGACGAAGACTACATGCTGCGCTACGAGGACTACCTCGGCAACGTGGCCCGGCTCGCGGTCGACCTGGTCAACTCCGGCGCCCCGGTCGAGCCCGCGAGTGCGTACCTGCTCACCGAGCACGCCGTACCGGTGCCGGCGCCGGGGGACCTGGCCGGCCTGGTACCGCTGCTGCGCGCGGCGGTGGCCGCGGTCGTGGACCGGCAGCCGCCGCAGGCGGTGAACCGGCTGCTCTCCCGGTACCCGCCCCGCCTGTCGGTGACCGACCACGACGGCCCGGGTACGGCGCACCTGCACTACGCACCGGACGGCGAGCCGGCGGTGCGCTGGATCGGCCGTACCTGCGGCGCGGCGCTCGCGCACATCGCCTGCGGTACGCCCGAGGTGACGCTGGGCCGGTGCCAGGCGGCCGGCTGCGGGCGCTTCTTCGTCGACCAGTCCCGCAACCGCAGCCGGCGGTTCTGCGGCAACACCTGCGCCAGCCGTACCACCGTGGCCGCGCACCGGGCGCGCCAGCGGTCCACAGTAGACAGCGGCGGTACGGCAGAATGACGGGATGCTCTCCGCGCGGGAACGGGACGAGGTCCGGCAGCGGCTGCTCCACCTGGCCCGCGAAGACCCCGCGATCGCCGGCGCGGCCCTGACCGGCTCGCACGCCGCCGGGCGGGCGGACCGGTGGTCGGACATCGACCTTGTGCTCGGCGTCGACGGCCCGCCCGCCGCCGCCATGCAGACCTGGACGCGGCGCCTGTACGGGGACTTCGGCGCGGTGCACCACTGGGATCTGCCCTCCGGCCCGGCCGTGTACCGGGTCTACCTGCTCCCCGGCGGGTTGGAGGTGGACATCGCGTTCACGCCGGCGAGCGCGTTCGGCCCGCGCGGGCGTACCTGGCGCACCGTGTTCGGGCAGGCTCGCGGCGTCGAGCCCGATGCGCCGCCGGACGCGGACGAACTGGCCGGTCGCGCCTGGCACAGCGCGCTGCACGCGTGGACCTGCATCCAGCGGCAGCGGTGGTGGCAGGCCGAGTACTGGATCGGTGCGCTGCGCGGCCAGGTGCTCGCCCTGGCCTGCCGGCGCCTCGGCCACCCGACCGGTTATGCCAAGGGCGCCCACCTGCTGCCGCCCGAGTTGACCGCACCACTGGAGGCAACCCTGGTGCGGGCGCTGGACGGCGCCGAACTGACCCGCGCCCTGCGCGCCGCGACAACCGCCTTCGCCGAGGAGTTGCCCCGAACCGATCCGGCGCTGGCGGCCCGGCTCCACCCCGTCCTGACCGAACTGTCCACAGCGGAGCTTTAAGGAAATGGCGCTCGCCGCGTTCACCACCGGCCGGGAGCCGAACGCGTACACCGTCCAGTTGCACAACGTACGGCCCGACGCGGCGGGCGGCTGATCCTGCTGCACGGCCCGCCGGGTACCGCGAGACGACGCTGCTGCGGGCGCTGGCCCGGCAGTGGCGCTCCTGGTGCCAGGTGGACTGCGTGCTCGATCCGGAGTTGCTGTTCCGCAAGCCCGGGTACCTGATGGACGTGGCGCTCGGGGTCGACGAGCGGGGCAAGGCGGAGCGCTGGCGCCTGCCGCTGCTCGAAGACTGCGACGAGCTGATCCGGGGCGAGGCAAAGCAGGCGACCGGGCAGGTGTCGGCAACAGGACCGGGGCAGCGGCACGGTCTGTACCTTTAGATGTCGGCACTATTGAAAACCTGTGTCATCGTGGTAAACAAGCTCGCACATGATCGGGTGGAGGCCACGATGCCGCGGACAGGCCGGCCACGACACCGCCGGGAGCGGTTCGGGGTGGTGCTGGGCGGCGGCGGTGTGCTCGGCGCGGCCTGGATGGCGGGGGCGTTGGGCGCCCTCGAAGAGTTCATCGGCCGGCCGTTCCAGGACGCGGAGATCATTCTGGGGACCAGCGCGGGCAGCGTGCTGGCCGCCTCGCTGCGCTGCGGGGTCACCGTGGACACCATCGTGGCCCACCAGCGCGGCGTGGTGATGGCGCCGATACCGCTGCTGAGCGAGCTGGACCGGGATTCGGGTGCCCGCCCGCCGCTGCCCCGGCTGCGGCTGGGCTCGCCGCGGCTGCTGGCCAGCACGGCCCGGGCGCCGCACCGGATGCACCC
>DATEJJ010000682.1:0-5060 GCA_035278125.1 Rugosimonospora sp. | reverse complement strand
GGCTGGTCCGGCCCGGGCCGGGGCTGGATCTCCCGGCGGCGCCGCCGCCCGCCAGCCAGGCCCCGGCCAGCCCGGTCCGCGGCACTCTCGGCGCGGTGGTACCGACCGGCATCCAGGTGACGGGCGGCGAACTGATGGTGTACGCGGTGGCCGTGGACGAAGCACGGCTGTCGGGTGTCCACTTTGGAGTGGCGATGGGCCGCCGCTCGTCGGGTGGCCCGCTGGCGCCGCTGGCCGAGTCGAACGAGGTGACCGGCTCCGACCGCAGTCCGGGCTTCCACGCGGTGGAGGCGGCGATGACCGTCAGCGGGGTGGCGGTGCCCGAGTTCGGCTACTACGCCGGACCGGCGACGAAGATCACCGCCTCGGTCAACGGGCATACCGTGCAGGCGCGGCAGGCGGCCTGGAGCCAGGACCCGTCGGTGGTGTTCTTCTGGTTCGATCCGGCGCAGGTACCGGCCGGGACGCATCCGACCGGGCTGGCCGCCTACGACCGGACCGGGCAACGGCTACCGGAGGGCAACGCGAGCGCCGGGAGCGGCTGAGTCGCGGCTCAGGCACCGGTCAGCGCCAGATGGCCGCCGCGACCGCGGCTCCGGTGAACGCCGCGCCCAGTCCCGCCACGACGCTGGCCACCACGTTCGCCACCGCGTAGAAGCGGGACCCGTCCTCCAGCAACCGCACCGTCTCGTACCCGAAGGTGGAGTACGTGGTCAGCGCGCCGCAGAACCCGGTACCCAGCGCGGTCATCACCGCCCCCGGTACCGCGTGCGCGGCCACGCCCCGGTACAGGAGGCCGAGCAGGAACGACCCGGCCACGTTGACCGCGAACGTACCCCACGGGAACACCGAGTCGTGCCGGGCCGAGATCGCGCGGTCGGTCAGGTACCGCAGCGGCGCACCGAGGGCCGCGCCGAGCACCACGAGCAGGACCGTCACGGGCGGGGCCGGCCCGCGTACCGGATGACCTCCACCGGATCGATGATCACCAGGCCCTCGGTGACCAGCTCGTCGAGCTGCGGCAGGAACTCCCGGATGCGCTCCTCCGCATCCACGATCACGATCACCACGGGCAGGTCGGCGGAGAGCGAGAGCAGCCGGGTGGTGTGGATGCGGGTACTCGCGCCGTACCCCTCGATGCCGCGCAGCACGCTCGCTCCCGCCAGCCCGGCCCGGTGCGCGCGGTGCACGATCTCGGTGTAGAGCGGCTTGTGGTGCCACTGGTCGTCCTCGCCGACGAAGATGGACAGCCGGGTCGCCGCGCCCTGTAGCTTCATCGGTTACCCCCTCGATGTCGCCGGCGCCGCCGGGTCGCCAGCCGGGTGAGCGTCGCGCCCGCGTACACCGCGAGCAGCGCGGCCAGCAGGGTGCCGCCCAGGTACGCCAGCGCGGTGCCGGGCGCGCCGCGGTCCACCAGCCGCTGGATGTCCACCACGTAGGTGGAGAACGTGGTGTACCCGCCGAGCACGCCCACGCCGAAGAACGGGCGTACCAGCCGCCGGCCCGCCCACACGTCGCTGACCAGTACCATCAGCGCCCCGATGAGCAGGCACCCGGTCGCGTTGATGAGCAGTGTGGCCCAGGGGAAGGCGGTGGCCCGGGTCGGGAGGGCCAGCCCGATGCCGTACCGGCCCAGGGCGCCCAGGGTGCCACCGGTGGAGATGGCGGCCAGCACCGTCCACTGGGGACGGTGCCGGGCGGCCGGTGTTGCCAGCGGCACGCTCGCTCCCGCCTGCGTGGTGGTGGACCGGGTCATGATGGGACCGACCTTACCCGGCCCCGGCCGTCGGCCGATCACGGATGGCCGGCCCGCCGGTCTGCCGGTCGCGGACGCGGAGCTGGTCGAAGCAGTAGTACCCGGCCAGGGCGGCGTGCACGGCGAGCGTGGCCACCGCGTTGACGAACGACAGCCCGATCGTGGCCAGGTAGAACACGTTGCCCAGGGCGAACCGGCCGAGCGTGGCCCGGTTGGCGGCGCGGTCCAGGTGCTCGTGCAGCAGCCCGGCGCTGCGCGTGACGGTGAGCCACAGCACGGCGTACGCCACGCCCATGAGGAACATGGCCGCGCTGTAGACGGCGGCGGCGACGTGCGAGTCGGGCCCGGCGGTGAGGTACTCGGCCAGCAGCCGGGTCGGGAACGGCAGCACGGAGACGATCAGCAGCAGCCCCAGGTTGGCGAAGAGGACCGGGCGGTCCACCCGCTGTACCCGGCTGAACACCGTGTGGTGGTTTACCCAGATGATGCCGATGACGAGGAAGCTGACAAGGTACGCGAAGTAGGCCGGCCACTCGTGCGCCAGGGCCTGGGCCAGACCGCCGGTACGGCCCTCGCGCGGCGGTACCGCGAGGTCCAGTACGAGCAGGGTGGCGGCGATGGCGAATACCCCGTCGCTGAACGCCTCCACCCGGTGGCCGCTGAGCCCGCGTACGGTCTGCTCGGAATCCATGCGGTAATCATGGCGGCCCGGCCGCGGGCATGGTGGTACGGCCGGCGCCCCCGGGCACCGGCCGCACCGGATCTGCTCAGGCCGTTACGGGCAGGTGCGCCAGTGGAAGTGGTAGATAGTAGACAGGCTGCCGTCCGTCGAGTCCATCGTCATGAAACTGGTGGTCTTCTTCGGATCCGACGTTCCCGCGGCGACCCGCAGTTCCGTATTGATGTTGAAATTGCGCAGGGCGCCGCAGGGCGCGAAGACCAGTTGGGCCACGTCGCGCGTGTCGCTGGCCTGCCAGTCGTCGCCGAATGGACCGTTGAACGAGTGGGTGATCTGGGTGGTCTGGGGGTCACCCTGGAAGTAGTAGTTCGCCCGCTCCATGCTGTTGGCGCCTGACATCAGCGAGGCGAAGCCGCGGTAGTCGGCCTCCGCGATCGCGTAGGTGAAGCCCTGCGGCACGTGGACCACGATGCTCAGCTGGCAGTTCTTGCGGAAGTCGGTGGCGAGCGCGCCCACCCCGACCTGCGCCATGTACGAGCTGTACGTGACGGTGAAGGCGGTGTTGTCCGGTGATACGGCGACCGCCGCGGTGCCGGCCGGGCAGCCGGACCCGTTGACGGTGACCACGTCGATCACGATCTTGTCGATCGGCGGCGGTACCCCGTCGTCCAGGAACCCGTCGGCGTGTGCCGGCGCCGCCGCCAGCGTCGACGCCGTCAGCAACGCAGCCATGATGCCGGTAAGAACCATCGACCTGCGCATGTACGCTCCCTCCCTGCGTACCCGGTGCATTTGTGCTCCGGGGCGCCCAGCGTAGAGCACAGATCCATAGTCGTCAATGAATAAACTAATTGGCTGCTTAGTAGTGAGATGGCTGTCCAAAGACGGGTGGGACGGAAGGGACGGAAAGCTCCAAATTGGACGGCGCTTGTTCCGACCAGGTTATGTGGATACGATGCCCCCGATCATATCGGTCAATGTTTTATACGGAAACCTTATTGGGGAGGAACGCCATGAGGTTCATGCTGGCCAGTGCGAGACTGGCGACCCTCACCGTGCTGGCCGCGGCGCTCGTACTCACCCAGGGCGGCGCCGCCCTGAGCCCCGCGGCCGGCGCCGCGCCGGGTGCCGTCGCCGACGGCGTGGCACCCCCTACCGACCCGGTGACGCTGAGCGTCCTGTCCGTCAACGGCTCCGGCTGCCCGGCCGGTACCGCCAAGGTGACGATGCTGTCCGACAATACCGGGTTCCGCATCGTCTACTCGAACTTCGTCGCGCAGACCGGTGGCACCGCGCTGGCCACCGACTTCCGCAAGAACTGTCAGGTCAGCGTCGCGGTCCACGTCCCGCAGGGCTTCACGTTCGCGATCGCCCGGGCCGACTACCGGGGCAAGGCCCGGCTGGCCTCCGGCGTGACCGGGCTGCAGCGCACCAACTACTACTTCCAGGGCGACTCGGACAACAACTACACCGACCACGCCTTTACCGGTCCGCTGAACGCCACCTGGCACACCACCGACATCACCGACGCGTCCGCGCTGGTCTTCCAGCCCTGCGGCGTGACCCTCGGCCTGAACATCAACACCGAGCTGCGCGTGGACAGCGGCAGTTCCTCCGCGGTCAACGTCCTCACCATGAGCGCCTCCGACGGAAGCGTGGACACCATCGCCCAGTTCCAGTGGATGCAGTGCCCCTGACGGACAGTCCCTGACGGACGGCCCTTGACGGCCGCTTCCGATGGACCGGCCCGGACGGACCGCCCTCGCGGGCGGGGGTGCCCCACGGCGCTCCCGCCCGCGAGGCGTGACAGGATGAGCGGTCTGGCCTATCGGGGAGGCAGATCGCGTGCGCTACGCCCGGCTGGGCTCGTCCGGACTGCGGGTGTCCCGCATCGGGCTGGGCATGATGAGCTACGGAGACCCGGGGGACTCGCCCTGGTTCCTGCCCGAGGACGCCGCCGCGCCGATCGTGCGGCAGGCCGTCGAGTCGGGCGTGACCCTCTTCGACACCGCCGACATGTACTCCACCGGCGCCAGCGAGCGCATCACCGGCCGGCTGCTGCGCCGGTTCTTCGCCCGGCGCGACGACTACGTGCTGGCCACCAAGGTGTACTGGCCGATGGGGCCGGGTCCGAACGAGCGCGGCCTGTCCCGGGTACACGTCCTGGCGGCGGTGGACGCCTCGCTGCGCCGGCTGGGTACCGACCACATCGACCTGTACCAGATCCACCGGTGGGACGGGCACACCCCGATCGGCGAGACCATGCAGGCCCTGCACGACGTGGTACGCGCCGGGAAGGTGCGCTACCTCGGCGCCTCGCTCATGTACGGCTGGCAGTTCAGCAAGGCGCAGCACACCGCGCGGGCCGCCGGGCTGACCCCGTTCGTGTCCATGCAGACCCGCTACCATCTCGCGTTCCGCGAGGAGGAGCGGGAGATGATTCCACTGTGTACGGACCAGGGCGTGGGGGTGCTGCCGTACAGCCCGCTGGCCCGGGGGCTGCTCGCGCGTACCCCCGCATCGGCGCAGCCGCCCACGGCCCGGCAGGCGACCCAGCGGGAGCAGGGGTCGGGGCCGCCGGGTAACGATGCCGCGGTCGTGGCCGCGCTGCAAGCGGTGGCCGCG
>DATEJJ010000681.1:0-9981 GCA_035278125.1 Rugosimonospora sp. | reverse complement strand
TGACGGCGCGCGAGGCGCTGGCCCTGGGTACCACCGGCGGCGCGCGCTGCCTGGGCCGGGAGGCGGAGATCGGCTCGCTGGAGCCCGGCAAGCAGGCCGACATCGCGCTGTGGCGCCTGTCCGGCCTCGGCCACGCCGCGGTCCCCGATCCGGTGGCGGCCCTGGTCTTCGGCTCCCCACCGCCGCTCCGCCTCCTCCTGGTCGGCGGCCGCCCCATCGTCGAGGACGGCGAACTCCTGACCGTGCCCGCGCCCGCCCTCGCCGCCCGCCTCACCAAGGCCGTGCGCCCATGACCGCGCCCCAGATGACGGTGCGCGGGCAGGTGGGGGAGAGCGCCGCGCGGCCGGACGGGCGGTTGAAGGTCAGCGGGGAGTTCGCGTTCTCGTCGGACCTGTGGGCGGACGACATGCTCTGGGGGGCCACGCTGCGCTCGCCGCACCCGCGGGCGCGCATCCTCGGCATCGACATCACCGCGGCCGTCGCCCTGCCCGGCGTGTACGCGGTGCTCACCCACGAGGACGTACCCGGGTCCCTCCACTATGGACTGGAGATCGCCGACCAGCCCGTACTCGCCATCGACGAGGTGCGCTACCAGGGCGAGCCGGTGGCGATCGTGGCCGCCGACCACCCGGAGACCGCCCGCCGCGCCGCCGCCCGGATCACCGTCTCGTACGAGGTACAGCCGCCCGTCGTGCACGCCGAAGCCGCGCTCGCGCCCGGTGCTCCGCTCGCGGGGTCGCATGTGGACACCAACCTGGTGCGGCACGTGCCGGTCCGCAAGGGCGATCCGGGCGCCACAGCCGAGGTGGTGGTCACCGGCGAGTACCAGGTGGGCATGCAGGACCAGGCGTTCCTCGGCCCCGAGTCCGGGCTCGCGGTACCGGCCGAGGACGGCGGGGTGGACCTGTACGTCGCGACCCAGTGGCTGCATGTGGACCGCCGCCAGGTGGCTGCCTGCCTGGGCCTGCCCGAGGACCGGGTACGGCTGACCCTGGCCGGCGTGGGTGGCGCGTTCGGCGCCCGGGAGGACCTGTCCATGCAGGTACACGCGTGCCTGCTGGCGCTGCGCACCGGCCGGCCGGTGAAGATGGTCTACTCGCGCGAAGAGTCCTTCTACGGCCACGTGCACCGCCACCCGGCCACCCTGGCGTACGAGCACGGCGCCACCCGGGACGGGCGGCTCGTGTACGTCAGGGCGCGCATCGTGCTCGACGGCGGCGCGTACGCCTCCAGCTCCCCGGCCGTGTGCGCGAACGCCGCCACGCTCGGCATCGGCCCGTACGTGGTGCCGAACGTGGTGATGGACGCCTACGTGGCGTACACGAACAACCCGCCGTGCGGGGCGATGCGCGGCTTCGGCGCGGTACAGGCGTGCTTCGCGTACGAGTCGCAGATGGACCGGCTGGCCGCGGCCATCGGGCTGGATCCGGTGGAGGTACGCGCCCGCAACGCACTGTCCACAGGGGACACCGTACCCACCGGGCAGGTGGTGGAGGGTCCCGCGCCGGTCGGGGAGCTGCTGCGCCGCGTCGCCGCCGCCCCGCAGCCCGTCCCCGCGTCCGGGGACATCATGGAGCTGCCCGGCGGCGCGGGCAACACCACGCACGGCGAGGGCGTGGTGCGGGGCGTCGGGTACGCGGTGGGCATCAAGAACGTGGGCTTCTCCGAGGGCTTCGACGACTATGCCACCGTGCGGGTACGGCTGGAGGTGGTGGGCGGGGTGCCGGCGGTGCTGGTACACACCGCCGCCGCCGAGGTGGGCCAGGGGCTGGTCACCGTGCTCGGGCAGATCGTGCGTACCGAGCTGGGCGTGGACCAGGTGACCATCGCCACCGCGGATACCAGCGTCGGCAGCGCCGGCTCCACCTCCGCATCGCGGCAGACATACGTCACCGGTGGCGCGGCACGGGCCGCCTGCGCGGCGGTACGCGAGCGGCTGCGCGACCGGTCCGGCGCGGACCTGGTGGAGATGCTGGGTACCGACGCCATCGAGGAGACCGTCGAGTGGCGGCACCGCCCCACGTACCCGCTGGACCCGGTGACCGGGCAGGGCCAGGCGCACGTCCAGTACGCGTTCGCCGCGCACCGGGCCACTGTGGACGTCGACACCGAACTCGGGCTGGTCAAGGTGGTGCAGATCGCCACCGCGCAGGACGTGGGCCGGGCGCTCAACCCGCTGGCCGTGGTCGGGCAGATCCACGGCGGTACCGCGCAGGGGCTGGGGCTGGCCGTGATGGAGGAGATCCAGGTGCGCGACGGGCTGGTACGGAACCCGTCCTTCACCGACTATCTGATCCCCACCATCCTCGACATGCCGCCGATGCACGTGGACGTGCTGGAGCTGGCCGACCCGTACGCGCCGTACGGGCTGCGTGGCGTGGGCGAGCCGCCCACCATCTCGGCCACGCCGGCCGTGGTCGCCGCGATCCGCGCCGCCACCGGGCGCGCGCTGACCCGCGTCCCGGTCCGCCCCGACGACATCGCATCCGGGCTAGGCTGACTGCCGTGGACATCCTGACTGCAGACGCGCACGAGTTCCTCAATGGACTGCAGCGGCGTTTCGGGGCGCGCCGCGACGAACTGCTGGCCCGCCGGGTGCGGCGCCGGGAGGAGATCGCCCGGGACGGGCGGCTGGACTTCCTGCCCGACACCGCCGCCATCCGCGAGGCCACCTGGTCGGTACCGCCGGCCCCGCCCGACCTGCTGGACCGGCGGGTGGAGATCACCGGGCCGACCGAGCGGAAGATGGCGATCAATGCCCTCAACTCCGGTGCCCAGGTGTGGCTGGCCGACCTGGAGGACGCGAACACCCCGCACTGGTCCAACGTGCTGGGCGGCCAGGCCAACCTGTACGACGCGGTGCGCCGGACCATCGCGTTCGACGCCCCCGACGGGCGGCACTACGCGGTACCGGCCGAGGGCGAACTGCCCACGATCGTGATGCGCCCGCGCGGCTGGCACCTGGACGAGCGGCACATCACTGTGGACGGTCGCCCGGCCGTGGGCGCGCTGGTCGACTTCGGGCTGTACTTCTTCCACAACGCGCGCGAACTGCTCGCCCGCGGCAGCGGCCCGTACCTCTACCTGCCGAAGATGGAGAGCCACCTGGAGGCGCGGCTCTGGAACGACGTCTTCGAGCACGCCCAGGACGCGCTGGGCCTCCCGCCGGGCACCATCCGGGCCACCGTCCTCATCGAGACCATCCCGGCCGCGTTCGAGATGGAGGAGATCCTGTACGAACTGCGCCCGCACGCCTCCGGCCTGAACGCGGGCCGCTGGGACTACCTGTTCAGCGTCATCAAGAAGTTCCGCGACCAGGGCACCCGGTTCGTGCTGCCGGACCGGGGCGCGGTCACGATGACCGCGCCGTTCATGCGCGCGTACACCGAACTGCTCGTCGCCACCTGCCACCGCCGCGGCGCCTTCGCCATGGGCGGCATGGCCGCCTTCATCCCCAGCCGGCGCGACCCGGAGGTCAACGCGGTGGCCCTGGCCAAGGTGCGCGAGGACAAGGAGCGCGAGGCGGCGGACGGGTTCGACGGGTCCTGGGTGGCCCACCCCGACCTGGTGCCGGTCTGCCGCGAGGTGTTCGACAAGGTGCTCGGCGACCGCCCCAACCAGCTCGACCGGCTGCGCGGCGACGTGTCCGTCACCGCCGACCAGCTGCTCGACGTGGCCGCCACGCCGGGCGCGGTGACCGAGGCCGGGCTGCGCGGCAACATCTCCGTCGCCCTGCAGTACCTGGCCTCCTGGCTCGCCGGCAACGGCGCGGCCGCGATCAACAACCTGATGGAGGACGCGGCCACCGCGGAGATCTCGCGGTCCCAGGTCTGGCAGTGGATCCACAATGGAGTACGCCTGGACAGTGGCGCCGCGGTGACCGGGGAACTGGTGCGGCGCATCGAGGACGAGGAGCTGGCGCGCATCCGGGACAGCCGCACCGACCTGGCGCCGGAGCGGCTGGACCAGGCGCGGGAACTGTTCGAGCGGGTGGCGCTGGCCGACGAGTTCGTCGACTTCCTCACCCTCCCCGCGTACGAACTGATCGACTGATCAATGCTGGGCGAGCACGTCTACGACGACCTGGACCGGCGGCTCGCCCCGGTGGACACCGCGCTGCGCCGCCAGTACCCGGGCGACCGGCCCGGACGGCAGCCGGTGCACACGGTGTACGTGCCCGCCGACGCGGTGCGCGCCGACCTCGTTCCACAGTGGAGCGAGGCGGCGTGCGCCGCGCTGGACGCACACCCGCCACTGCCGTTCCCCGCGGAACTCCGTGACCGGGTGCTGGCGAAGCTGCGCCGCGAACCCATCGAGGACCTGCGGATCGACTTCGAGGACGGCTACGGCGTCCGGGACGATGCCGAGGAGGACGCCGCCGCCCGCGCCGCCGCGGCCGCACTGTCCGCGCCGGGCCAGCCACCCTTCGTGGGTATCCGCTGCAAGTGCCTGGAGGCCCCGGCGCGCCGCCGCGCGGTACGCACCCTGGACGTGTTCCTCGACGCGCTCGGGTCGCTGCCGGACGGCTTCGTGGTCACCCTGCCCAAGGTGAGCGCCGCCGGGCAGGTGGCCGCCATGGTTGTCCTCTGTGGACAGCTGGAGCGCGGGTACGGGCTGCCCGAGGGGAGCCTGCGGTTCGAGGTACAGGTGGAGACGCCGGCCGCGGTGCTGGGCGCCGACGGGGTGGCGACCGTGGCGCGGCTCATCCAGGCGGCGGACGGTCGACTGACCGGGCTGCACTACGGCACCTACGACTACAGCGCGGCGTGCGGCATCGCGGCCGGGTACCAGTCGCTGGAGCACCCGGTGGCGGACCACGCCAAGGCGGTGATGCAGGTGGCCGCCGCCGGCACCGGGGTACGCCTGTCCGACGGCTCCTGCAACATCCTGCCGGTGGGCGACACGGCCGCCGTACACGCGGCCTGGCGGCTGCACGCCCGGCTGGTGCGGCGTAGCCTGGAGCGCGGCTTCTACCAGGGCTGGGACCTGCACCCGGCGCAGCTGCCCACCCGGTACGCGGCCACCTACGCGTTCTTCCGCGAGGGTGCGCCGGCGGCGGTGGCACGCCTGCGCGACTACCACGACCGCCGGGCCGGCGCTGTGCTGGACGAGCCGGCCACCGCCCGCGCGCTGACCGACTTCCTGCGGCGCGGCCTGGACTGCGGCGCCCTCGACCCCGCGGAGGTGCCGTGACGTACGACCTTGTGCTGCGGTCCCGCCGGGTCGTGCTGCCGGATGGCGAGCGGCCGGCCTCCGTGTGTGTCCAGGATGGACGGATCGCGGCGGTACTGTCCTATGAGGATGGTGCCGGCGAGGATCTGGGTGAGGTGGCCCTGCTCCCGGGCCTGGTGGATACGCACGTGCACGTGAACGAGCCGGGGCGTACCGAATGGGAGGGGTTCGCGACCGCCACCCGCGCAGCCGCCGCCGGCGGCGTCACCACGATCCTGGACATGCCGTTGAACTCCATCCCGCCCACCGTGACCGTCACTGCGCTGGCCGAGAAGCGTTCAGCCGCCGCTGAGCAGTCCTATGTGGACGTCGGTTTCTGGGGTGGCGCGGTGCCCGGCAACCTGCCGGATCTGGGGCCGCTGCACGAGGCCGGTGTGTTCGGGTTCAAGTGCTTCCTCGTCGACTCCGGCGTCCCCGAGTTCCCCCCGCTGGACTCCGCCCAGCTGGCGGCCGCGCTGTCCACAGTGGATGCGCTGTTCATCGTGCACGCCGAGGACCCGGGGGAGCTGCGCGAGGCGCCCGCGTCGCGGCACTACCCCGACTTCGTCGCGTCCCGGCCAGCGCCGGCGGAGGAGCGGGCGGTGGCCACCGTGCTGGAGGCGGCCGCGTGCACCGGGGCGCGGGTACACATCCTGCACGTCTCGTCGGCCACGGTGCTGCCGCTGATCGCGCGGGCCAGGCGGGACGGCGTGCGGGTGACCGCGGAGACCTGCCCGCACTACCTCACCCTCACCGCCGAGGAGGTACCCGAGGGAGCCACCGAGTACAAGTGCTGCCCGCCCATCCGGGACGCCGCCAACCGGGAGGCGCTCTGGGCCGGGCTGGGCAGCGGCACCCTGGACATCGTGGTGTCCGACCATTCCCCGTGCCCGCCCGGGTTGAAGCGCCGCGACACCGGCGACTTCGCCGCCGCGTGGGGCGGCATCGCCTCGCTCCAGGTGGGCCTGCCCGCGGTGTGGACCCGAGCCCGCGCCGCCGGGTACGGGCTGCCGGACGTGGTGCGCTGGATGGCGTCCCGCCCGGCCGAGGTGGCCGGCGTGGCGGGCAAGGGGCGCATCGCCACCGGGTACGACGCCGACCTCGTCGCGTTCGCCCCCGACGAGCCGTACCCGGTCGACCCGGCCACCCTGCACCACCGGCACCCGCTCACCCCGTACGCCGGTCGCCGGCTGCTCGGCGCGGTGCGGCGCACCTGGCTGCGCGGCGTACCCGTCGGTGACCGGCCGCGCGGCCGCCTGCTGAACCGGGGCGAGCGGTGACCTTCGAGACCCTGCCCGATCTCGCGTCGCGGGCGCTGGGCGGCAGCGTGGTCGCCGCCAACGACGAGTTCTTCGCCGCCCGCGACAACCTGGTGAACCCGGAGCCGCCCACGTTCACGCCCCGCACCTTCGGCGCCAAGGGCCAGGTGTACGACGGGTGGGAGACGCGCCGCCGCCGCGAACCCGGGGACGATCACGCCACCGTCCGGCTCGGGGTGCCCGGCGTGGTACGCGGCGTGGTGGTGGACACCGCCTTCTTCACCGGCAACTACCCGCCGTACGCCTCGGTCGAGGGCTGCGGCGCCGAAGGGTACCCGTCCCCGGACGAGCTGACCGGCTGGTTCCCTCTGGTACCCCGCGCCCCGCTGCACGGCGACACCCGCAATCTGTTCACTGTGGACGATCCGCGCCGGGTGACCCACGTGCGGCTGCGCATCTACCCGGACGGCGGGGTGGCCCGGCTGCGGGTACACGGCGAGGCTCTGCCCGACCCGCGCCTGCTCCCACCGGGCCCGGTCGACCTGGCCGCGATGGAGTACGGCGGCCAGGTGGTGGGCTGCAGCGACATGCACTACGGTTCCCCCGCCAACCTGATCCTGCCCGGCCTGGCCCGGGTGATGGGGGAGGGCTGGGAGACGCGCCGCCGCCGCGACGACGGCCACGACTGGGTGGAGGTACGCCTGGCCGCCCCCGGCCGCGTCCGCCTCGCCGAGCTGGACACGAGCCACTTCAAGGGGAACGCCCCCGGCGCGGCCGCCCTCCTCGGCCGGGACGCCGGTGACTGGTTCCCGCTGCTGCCGCGTACCCGCCTCCAGCCCGACACCCGGCACCGCTTCCGCCTCGCCGGCTCGCCGCCGGTCACGCACGTCCGCCTGGAGGTGTACCCGGACGGCGGCATGGCCCGGCTACGCCTCTACGGCGACATCGCGCCGCCGGAGCGGGATCTGTTGGCGCTGCGCTGGTTCAACGCGCTCCCCGCGGACCAGGCACTCGCCGTGGCCGGTCTGCTTCCGGAGGCCGCCGCACGCGCCCTCGTCGCGGGCCGCCCACTGACAGACCCGACCCGCCTGGACCTTGGGTCAGCGCGGCACTTCGACGGGCAGCCCCGCCACTTCAGCCGCTGCGATCATCCGTTTGTCGTACGTGATGAGGTGGTGTAGATCAGGGCCGATCAGCGAGGCGGTCGCGAGGTGGATGGCGCCCAGCGACCGTAGTATTTCCGGGGGAAGCGTTCGTGCCACGTTGAGGACGGCGCTCGTCATCGCTATCGCGGGGATCGTCGCACCTTTACCGATCACGATCTGATCGGACGTCCGTATGGCGCTTGCGGCGATGTCGACGGCTCCGACGGCGCGAAGCGCACGTGCGGTCTCGACGGTTGCGAGAGCGGAGGTGATCAGGTCCTGGCCACCGTGTGTCTCCAGATGCCCAGCCAACGCCTCAGACTCGGCCTCGCGGTGGAGCAGCTTGAGGATGGCGCTGGTGTCCAGATAGATCACCGCCGTTCATCCTCGCGCATCATGTCGAGCGCCTCGGTGGCTGATGCCCCGGAGATCTCGCCGAGGGCCTGTCGCGCCGCGTGGGAAACTCCGGCAGCTTTCGCGTAGCCCCCCGGGGGAGGCGGCGGGATCAGACCGTCGCGAACCCACCGGGCCAGCACGCGCTCGGCCCGGTCGATCGGGATTATCTCCGCGATCGGCTCGCCGTCACGGGTGACCACGAGCCGTTCCCCGTGTTCGACGCGGTCGAGCATGCTACTCGCGTGACGACTGAGGTCACGCGCGGTGATTGATGCGCGCTCTACGGTCATGTCTGACATCGTCTTACACTGTCAGACAGGAGTCAAGCGACGGACGCGGGATCGCGAGGGGCCAGCAGCGCCGCCGCCGCGTCCAGTTGCCGCCGCACCTCGTGCGCGTCCGGACCGGTCACGCTCGCCAGCACCGCCGGCCCGGCGAGCGGCATCAGCGCCGCACCCGGCCCCAGCACCCGCACACCGGGCGGCCCGTCCGCGTTCCACGAGGGACAGACCACCAACAGCGACCCGACCGCGCGAGCGCCGCCCAGCACCGCCGGACCGTCCCACCCCGGCGCCCCCGGCCCGACAGACAACTCCTGGCACAGCAACGCCCGACCGTCCAACATCACCCGGGTACTCACCGTCGCATCGCCGGCCGGTTCGGCATGCCGGCCGCATACCAACTCCTCCCGCCACCGCAGCGACGCGTCCCCAGAAAGCTCCACAGTGGACACCACCCGGTGCCGGCAGCCGCGCGCCGCCACCAGCGGCTCGGGCAGCCACTCCAGCGAACCCGCCACCGAGGCGCAGACGCGCAGCCGGGACGCGGACCCGTCCCGCCCGGGCAGCGCGACGGAGGCGGCGGCGGTACGCACGCGCAGCCGGGCACCCGCGCGCACCTCGATGCTCAGCAGCAGGTCGTCACCGCCGAGCGGCCCGGCCGCGCCACCCACCAGGTGCACCTCGTCCGGGCCGGTCCGGCGCAGTACCAGCGGCGGCTGGCTGGCCAGCACGGCGAACCGCGTACCCTCCGGGTCGGCGGGTTCGGCCACGATCCGCGCGTGTGCCCGCATCACCCGGGGTGTACGGCCCGGCGCACCCAGCCCGCCACCGGTGTCGCCGCCGGATCCTCCACAAGGGACAGGAACACGGTGGGCAGGTCGCCCCGCCGCGCCGCCGCGTCCCGGGCCATCACGCCCAGATCCGCGCCCACCAGCGGAGCCAGATCCGTCTTATTGATGACCAGCAGGTCGGCGGTTGTCACGCCCGGACCGCCCTTGCGCGGCACCTTGTCCCCGCCCGACACATCCAGCACAAAGATCTGCCGATCCACCAGACCCTTGCTGAACGTGGCCGTCAGGTTGTCCCCGCCGCTCTCCAGGAGTACCAGATCGAGTGGACCCAGCGCGGCCTCCAACTCCTCGACGGCGTCCAGGTTCGCGGAGATGTCGTCGCGGATCGCGGTGTGCGGGCAGCAGCCGGTCTCCACCGCGCGGATCCGCTCCGGCGGCAGCACCCCGGCCCGGCGCAGGAAGTCGGCGTCCTCGGTGGTGTAGATGTCGTTGGTCACCACCGCCAGCCGCAGCTCGCCGGCGAGTGCCCGGCACAGCGCCGCGACCAGAGCGGTCTTGCCCGAGCCGACCGGCCCGCCGATGCCGATCCGCAGCGCTCGCGCCGGGCTCTCCCGCAGCGGCGCGTGCGGGTCCGCGTGTCCGTGGTCATGAGGCAAAGAGACGCACCTCCCAGCTGGCGTGGTGTTCGGCGCCGATGTCCGCCAGGGGAGCGGTCGCCGCGGGCAGGTCGGCCGGAGCGTCGTGCGCGTACCCGGCGCCGGTCGCCGCGGTACGGTCGCAGTCCCCGGCCAGGCGGGCGAGCAGTGCCTGCACCGGGTACGGGTCGAGCGCGAGCAGGCGTACCGCGCTGGACGCCGGCCCGGTCACGACACCGTACGCGGCGGCGAGCGCGGCGTCG
>DATEJJ010000680.1:0-3018 GCA_035278125.1 Rugosimonospora sp. | reverse complement strand
AGGTGGTCGGGCTCAAGCCCGGACAGTTCTGCCACGCCGGACCGCCGATCGGCTGGGACCGCGCCGCCGGCCCGCTGCGCGGCGCGCTGATCGGGGCGATGCTGTTCGAGGGGTTGGCCGGGGACCCCGAGGAGGCGGAGCGGGTGCTGGCCGCGCGGGACGGCATCGAGCTGGTGCCGTGCCACGCGCTGGGCGGCGTCGGGCCGATGGCCGGCGTGGTGTCCCCGTCCATGTGGGTGTGGGTACTGCGGGACGAGGTACACGGCAACACCAGCTGGTGCACCCTGAACGAGGGGCTGGGCGCGGTGCTCCGGTACGGCGCGTACGGGCCGGACGTGATCGAGCGGCTGCGCTGGATGGCGGCGGTACTCGGGCCGGTGCTGGGCGCGGCGGTACGGGCGCGCGGGCCGGTCGACGTCAAGGCGATCGTCGGCCAGATGGTGCACATGGGCGACGAGGGGCACAACCGCAACCGGGCCGGTACCCTGATGCTGCTGCGCGAGCTGTTCCCGTACATTGTGGACAGTGAGTTCCCGCGTACGGACGCGGCCGAGGTGGCCCGGTTCGTCGGCGGCAACGACCACTTCTTCCTGAACCTGGTGATGCCCGCGGGCAAGCTCCAGAACACCGCCGCGGCCGGCATCCCGGGTGCCACGCTGGTGACCGCGATGGCGCGCAACGGTACCGACTTCGGCATCCAGGTCTCCGGTACCGGCGACGCCTGGTTCACCGGCCCGGCCGCGGTACCGCGGGGGCTGTTCCTCGGCGGGTACGGGCCGGACGACGCCAACCCCGACATCGGCGACTCGGCCATCACCGAGACCTCCGGGCTGGGCGGGTTCGTGATGGCCGGCGCGCCCGCGATCGTCCGGTTCGTCGGCGGTACGGTCGCCGACGCGCTGCGTACCACGCGGGAGATGTACGAGATCACCGTGGCCTGCAACCCCGCGTACACCGTGCCGGTGCTGGACTTCCTCGGCGCGCCGACCGGGATCGACGCCACGCTGGTGGTGCGTACGGGGGTGCTGCCGCAGATCAACACGGGCATCGCCGGGCGGGTGGCGGGTACCGGGCAGGTGGGTGCGGGGCTGGTCAACCCGCCGATGGAGTGCTTCACCCAGGCGGTGGAGGCATTGGCCGCGGCCGTCCCGTAGTGGGTCCGGGACGGCCGCGGGGCCTATGCGCGCCCTGTGTCTACTAGGAGAGCGCTGCGAGGGCCGCGCCCGTTACCTGGGCGGTGCGCTCCCGCTGGGGGAACGTGCCGACCGGTACGCGGGCGACCTCCTGGCCTGTTGCGTAGTCGATAATGGACACTGCGTTGGCGTTGCTCAGCGTGACCGCGCAGTGGGTACCGTCCACAGTGGTCGTCGCCCAGTAGGGCAGCGAGTCGGTGGCGTAGTTGTAGATGGACTGGGTGGTGAGTCCGGGTCGGTTGACGATGGCGGTGTAGTCATCGATGGTACCCACATCGCACAGCTTCGTCCCGTCAGCCGACATGGCGAGTCCGTGATGGGCCGAGTTCCGCGGGTAGTCGTCGTAGCCGAGCGACGCCGCCTTGGTGCTGTACGGCATGGTGACCGTCCGGGTGATCGTGGACGTGGTCAGGTCGTACTCGATGAACCCGTTCAGGTAGGAGAGCTGCGCGTACATCGTCTTGCCGTCCGGGGTGAACACCGCCGGCCGGACGCCCTCGGAGAAGGTGTACTTCTTGACCACGGTCCAGGTGCTCGGGTCGATCACGGTGACCTGCCGGTCGCCCTTCAGCGCGTCCAGCGCGTGCGACAGCCAGACCAGCCCGATGCTGGAGTTGTAGAGGTACCTGCCGTCGGCGGAGTAGTCGTTGGCGTGCGGGTACGTGCCGGTGGGCACGCTGGTCACCTTGGCGCCGGTGGCCGCGTTGAGCACGTCGACCACGTTGGCCGTGGTGGCCGAGACGATGAAGTACTTCCCGTCCGGCGAGAGCGTCGCGTGGTCGGCGTGGTATCCGTCCAGCTTGAACCGCCACAGCATCTTCTTGCTGGCCAGGTCGAAGGCGACCGCGTCGTCCAGGTTGCCGCGCGACACGTACAGCGTGGTGCCGTCGGGGGAGATGCTGGCGTCGTCGACGAAGCGGTCGCCGCCCTCCTGGTTCTTGATGAGCTGGTACGCCGACCACCAGATCGGGTCGGCGTTGATCTCGGCGAGCCGGTCCGAGAGGTCCGGTACCACGTTGAAGGTGCCGAGGTTGGCGAACGTGCGGCCGTCCAGGAAGCTGACGCTACCGCTGGCACTATTTCCGACCAGGAGGACGTCGTGCAGCGCCGTGTCCGCGGCCGTCGCGGCGCGCACGCCGGCCTGTGCGGTGCCGGCGGTGGAGCCGGCGACCAGCGCCAGCGCCACGCCCGCGATCGCGAGCAGGCCACGTCTACTCCGCCGGGAGTCGATCATGGTCGATCCTTTCGAGGGGTGTGTGGGGGCAAACCCGAGAAGAGTTCGTGTTAAGTCTCTGGACTCCCCGGCGAACGGGACTATGACCGCCGGCCTCAAAGAAAGCCGGTTCAGTTGTCCGCGGCGGACAACTCCCCGTCCCCGGCGCCCGCGTGCAGCGTGCCGGCGGCGCGCAGCGCCACCTCCAGCTCGAAGCGCAGCGCCGGATCGCGCATGGCCGGGCCGAACAGCCGGTCGAGCTGGCGCAGGCGGTACCGCACCGTCTGCGGGTGGACGTGCAGCCGCGTCGCCACGTCCGCCACGCTGCGGTCCAGCTGCAGCCAGGCCAGCAGCGTGGCGGCGAGCGGGCCGCGCTGCCCCTCGCGTACCCCGCACAGCGGCTCCAGCCGCCGCGTGACCAGCGCCGCCAGCAGCTCCTCGTCCTGGAACACGGCGAGCGTGGCCAGGTGGTCGCGGCACCAGACGAGCGGATCGCCGGGCAGGATCCCGCGGCGCGCCAGGCCCAATGCGCGGCGGGCCCAGTACAGCGAGCGCACCGCCCCGGCCGGGCGCGGCCAGCACCTCCGGCCCGGCGCCGTTGCGCAGCCGCTG
>DATEJJ010000679.1:0-3499 GCA_035278125.1 Rugosimonospora sp. | reverse complement strand
CGGGCCGCACGCCTGCCCCGGTGCCCGCCTCGCGCGCCAGGTCGCCTCGGTCGTGGTAGGCGCCGCCGCCCCGGTGCGCCTGTGCCCGGCCGGTCCGCCGGTACCGGGTACCTCGGCCCAGATCGACGCGTACGCGGCGTTGCCGCTGGGGGTCCGGTGACGCGGGCCGTGTTCCGGAGCCGGGCGATGTCCTCCAGCGCCGGGCCGGAGCGGCTGGACGAGCGGATCCGGGTGGTGACCGTACCGGGCTGGATCAGCCTGGCCACCGGTCTGGTACTGGTGGCCGCGCTGCTCGGCTGGGCGGCGCTGGGCACCACGCGTACCCAGGTGGGCGGCCTGGCGCTGCTGGTGCACGAGCCGCACGCGTTCACCGCACAGTCCCCTGTGGACGGTGTGGTCACGGTGGACCCGCCGCCGGCCGGCACCCTGGTCACCGAGGGGCAGCAGCTGGCCGCGGTGACCCGCGCCGACGCGCCGTACGCGGCGCCGGTACCGGTGCTCGCCCCGATCACCGGGCAGGTGGTCTCCGACGTGGCCGACCACGGCACCGCGGTGGTACGCGGGCAGTACATCGCGTACCTGGAGCTGCGCGACGTCCCGCTGGTGGCGCAGGTGTTCGTGCCGACCAGCGACGGCAAGCGGGTGCAGGCGGGCATGGCGGCCGAGGTGGAGCCGAGCATCGCGCCGGCCGCGCAGTACGGGCTGCTGCGGGCCACGGTCAGCGCGGTCAGCTCGTACTCGCTGTCCCCGGACCGGATCCGCACCATCGTCGCCAACGACGTGCTGGCCGGGCGGATCATCAACGGGCCGCCGGTGCTGCTGGTCACGCTGTCCCTGACCCGCGCCGGTACCCGCACCGGCTTCGCCTGGACCTCGGGCACCGGTCCGCCGTTCGCCATCGACACCGGCACCCTGGCCACGGCCACCATCACGCTGGCCAGCCGGCACCCGCTCGGCGCGGTCTTCGGCGGCGGGTCGTAGCCGTGGCCACCCTCACGCTCCCGCCCGGGGTACGCCACACCCGCCCCCGGCGGGTACCCACGGTGCTGCAGATGGAGGCGGTGGAGTGCGGGGCCGCGGCGCTGGCCATGGTGCTCGCCCGGTACGGCCGGTACGTCCCGCTGGAGGAGCTGCGGGTGGCCTGCGGCGTGTCCCGGGACGGCTCCAACGCGCTGTCCATCCTCAAGGCGGCCCGCTCGTACGGGCTGGAGGCGTCCGGCGCCCGGCTGGAGCTGGAGGAGCTGCCCGCCGCCTCGTTCCCGGTGATCGCGTTCTGGGACTTCAACCACTTCCTGGTGGTGGAGGGGACCAGCCGGGCCGGCATGCGGGTCAACGACCCGGCGTCCGGCCGGCGGGTGGTGCCCTGGTCCGAGGCGGACGCCCGCTTCACCGGGGTGGTGCTGGACCTGCGCCCCGGGCCGGAGTTCACCCGCGCGGGCCGCCCGCCCGGCGCCCTGCGCGGCCTGGCCGGCCGACTGACCGGCTCCTGGCCCGGCGTCTGGTTCGTGCTCGCGGCCGGCCTGGCGCTGGTGGTACCGCTGATGGGCGCGCCGGTCGCCACCCAGCTGTACGTGGACCACGTGCTGGTACCCGGCGCACCCCGCCAGGCGCGCGGCATCGTGCTGGCCCTGGTCGTCGTGCTCGCGGCGCAGGCGTGGCTGGCCTGGTGGCAGCGCACCGTGGTCAACCGCTTCAACGTGAAGCTCAGCGTCACCATGGCGGCCGGCTTCCTGCGGCACGCGCTGCGCCTGCCGCTCACCTTCTACGCGCAGCGCAGCGTCGGCGACATCGCGTACCGGCTGCAGCTGGGCGACCAGGTGGCGCAGGTGATCTCCGGCCAGCTGGCGCCGGCGCTGCTGCAGGCCCTGACCGCGCTGCTGTACCTGGTGCTGATGCTGGTCCTGGCGCCGCCGCTGACGCTGGTCGCGCTGGGCGCGGCGGTGCTGGACGTGGTGGTGCTGCGGCTGGCCCAGCGGCACCGGCAGGAGGCCAGCGGCGTGGTGGTACGGGAGGAGTCGGCGCTGCACGCCACCTCCTACTACGGGCTGCGCACGATCGAGTCGGTCAAGGCCAGCGGCGGCGAGGACGACCTGTTCGGCAAGGTGACCGGCTTCCACGCCCGGGCCGCCAACGCCCGGCAGCGGCTGGAGGTGCCGTTCACCGTCATCTCCGCGGTACCGGCGATGACCGCGCAGCTGGCCACCATCGCGGTGCTCGGGCTGGGCGCCGTGCTGGTGCTGCACCGCGAGCTGACGGTCGGGCAGCTGATGGCGTTCACCGTGCTGCTGGCCGGCTTCCTCACCCCGATCGGCGCGCTGGTCAGCCTGGGCGGCAGCCTGCAGCAGGCGCGCGGGCACCTGGACCGCATCGACGACCTGCTGCGCTACCCGGTACTCGCCCCGCCCACGGCGGCGCTACCCGAGGAGCTGGCCGGTGTGGGGCGGCTGCGCGGCGAGGTGGAGCTGCGCGGCGTGACGTACGGGTACAGCCCGACCGAGCCGCCGCTGATCGAGGACCTGTCGCTGCGGGTACGGCCGGGGCAGCGGGTCGCCCTGGTCGGCGGTTCGGGCAGCGGCAAGACCACGGTGGCGCGGCTGCTGTGCGGGCTGGTCGCACCCTGGTCGGGCGAGGTGCTGCTGGACGGGGTACCGCGCGAGCAGCTGCCCGCACCCCTGCTGGCGAACAGCCTCGCCCTGGTGGACCAGGAGATCGTGCTGTTCGCCGGTACCGTCCGGGAGAACGTCGCGTTCCTCGACGGCACGGTGCCGGACACCCGGGTGGTGGCGGCCGCCCGGGACGCCGCGATCCACCAGGACATCAGCGCCCGCCCCGGCGGGTACGGCGCGGAGGTCGCCGACGGCGGCCGCAACTGGAGCGGCGGCCAGCAGCAGCGGATGGAGATCGCCCGGGCGCTGTCGGTCAACCCGAGCATCCTGGTGCTGGACGAGGCGACCAGCGCGCTGGACCCCACCACGGAGCAGGAGATCGACCAGGCGCTGCGGCGCCGGGCGTGCACCACGGTGGTGGTGGCGCACCGGCTGTCCACGATCCGGGACTGCGACGAGATCATCGTGCTGGACGGCGGCAAGGTCGCCGAGCGCGGCACCCACGCGGAGCTGATGGCGCTCAACGGGGCGTACGCCAGGTTGGTGACGGCATGATCGAGTGCTGGCGCGAGATCACGACCGGCAAGCTCGGGCCGGGCCCTCGCTCGCGGGCAGGCGAGGGGCCGGCATGACGATGGTGTTCCGGGGCAGGCACCAGCTGGACGCGCACCGGCGGCTGCGGCCGGAGCGGGACGACCTGGTGCTGGTGGTGGACGGGGTGGTGGAGGCGTTCCTCGCGGTGGACGCCGAGCCGCCGGTCGCGCCCCGCCACCTCGCCACC
The DNA here is from genome assembly GCA_035278125.1 of Rugosimonospora sp. Taxonomy (GTDB): domain Bacteria; phylum Actinomycetota; class Actinomycetes; order Mycobacteriales; family Micromonosporaceae; genus DATEJJ01. The sequence goes on along the minus strand of DATEJJ010000679.1, from coordinate 112 downwards.
CTGCGCGCCGGCCAGGCGCTGCCCGGCACCGGCTGGGCCGGTGAGCTGGGCCCGGGCGAGCACGTCGAGCTGCTGGGCAACGGGACGGCCACCGTGCGCCTGCTGCCGCCCG
>DATEJJ010000678.1:0-2405 GCA_035278125.1 Rugosimonospora sp. | reverse complement strand
CGGTGAGCGGGCGGCGCTGGCGGCCCGGCGTACCGCGATCCTGGCCCGGATCGCCTCACTCCGGCAGCTGCGCACCACCGCCGGTACCGGCTGGGTCAGGCCGCAGCCGCTGCCGCCGCCGGTCGCGCCGGTACCGGTGTCCGCGCCGGGCTCCGCCGGGCAGGCGGTGGCGTTCGCGCTCGCCCAACTCGGCAAGGCGTACGTGTGGGGTGCCGCCGGCCCGGGCACGTACGACTGCTCGGGACTGACCATGGCGGCGTGGCGGGCGGCCGGCGTTTCCCTGCCGCACAACGCGGCCCAGCAGTGGCGCAGCGTCGCCCACGTCACCCGCGCCGAGCTGCGCCCCGGTGACCTGATCTTCTACTACGGGGACATCCACCACGTGGCGCTGTACCTGGGCGGGGGCCGGATGGTGCACGCGCCGACCCAGGGGCTGAACGTGATGATCTCGCCGGTCGGCCTGGCACCGATCTTCGGGTACGGCCGGCCGGGCTGAGTACCAACCCGGCCGGCCGCCTGGTGCGCTTCCTAGAAGGCGCCGCTCCCGTTCGGGGTGCCGAGGCCGGTCGGGCCGTCCCAGCCGGTGCGTGCGGTGCACCACTGGCTTGTGCTGCACGAGCCGTTGGAGCCCGACGTCACGTCGTTCAGCGACGTCGAGTGGGTGTACGGGTAGTTGTTGTCGATGCTCGCGGTGTTGCCGGCCAGCGCGTACACGCCCGCGATGATGGGCGAGGAGACGCTGGTACCGCCGAACACCAGCCAGCCGGACAGCCCCTGGTACGCGTAGCTGTCGTACACGGCGACGCCGGTGTTCGGGTCGGCGACCGCGGACACGTCCGCGACCGCGCGGCGGCTGCAGCCAGTACCGAAGCTGGACGCGCCGGACAGCGCCGTGTTGTACGCCGAGCAGCCGCTGCCCGCGCCGGACCAGGCGGTCTCGGTCCAGCCCCGGGTGGTGCTGCTGCTCTTCGTCAGGCTGGTACCGCCGACCGCCGTCACGTAGTGCGAGGAGGCCGGGTACTCCACGCCGTAGCCGCCGTCACCGGAGCTGACGGTGATCGCGATGCCCGGGTGGTTGTAGTACGTGCCGTAGGTGCTGTCGGAGGCGTCCGACCCGCCGTAGCTGTTGCTGATCACGTTGGCGCCCAGCGTGGCCGCGCGGTTCTCCGCGGCACCCAGGTTGGCGAAGGAGGCGCTGGTCGCCTCCACCAGCAGGATCTTGCAGTTCGGGCAGATCGCGGAGGCCATGTCGAGGTCGAGGGAGATCTCCTCGGCCCAGCCACCGTTGTTGCTCGGGTAGGTGGTGCCGCCGCTCTGGTTGACCTTCTTGAAGCAGCCGTTCGCGGTGGTACACGCCGGCAGGCCGAACTGGCTGCGGTAGACCGCCAGGTCGGCCTCCGCGGTCGGCGCGTTGTACGCGTCCACGATCGCGATCGTCTGGCCGCTGCCCGCCGTACTCGATGGCAGGTTGTAGGCCGACACGAGATCGGCCGGGAACAGTCCGGACGGGGTTGCGGCGTTCGGCGACGCCGCGCCCGTGACGACGGGCATCCGCACCAGCGCGCTGCAGCTGGCCGCGTGCGCGACGGCCACGCAGGAGCGCATGTGGCCGTGGCCGTCGGTGGCCCGTGCCGCGGCGATGAGGGTGACCGCGTGTGCCGGCGTCGCTAGTGCCAACCCGACGATCGCGGCGGTGGCCGCCACGGCGATGCTGACCAGACGGCGCGTATGGCGCATGTTTCCTCCCAAAGGTCGGGGAGACGAGGGTTGGGCCGCAGCGTAAGGACCGCGAAGATCTCGATCAATGGTTGGCGCGAGATGAATTTTCTTCATCTCTGCACCCATTTCGGAACAATGCGTAGTCATACCTGCTCAGCCGATGTATACCAGACCGTTCGGCCGATGGTGGCTCGATCAGATTGGCACGTTCGATTACCGATCTGTTGCCTGCGCATCGGCCGTCCGGCCGGTCCCGCGGCGCGCTTCGGGTGCACCGTAGGCACGTGGGTACGCACGGCATAATGCGAGGTTGACTAAGGGGGTAAAGGTGCGCTTCGGAGTCAGCCACGTACTGGACGCGATCGAGAAGAAGATCAGTACGGACCCGGCCGCTACGGGCGCGGTGTTCGACCTGGGTGAGGTGATCCGCCTCGCCGACCTGGACGGCGGGCGCCCGGCGCACCTGCTGCGGCTGGGCCTGATGATCGACGCGATCTGCCACCACCTCGGCGACGACACCATGTCCGTGTACGCGGTGGCCGACCGCGCGCTGCTGTCGGAGAACGAGCTGACCGCGAACGAGAAGATCGTGATCCGGCGCTGGTCGGACGACGGGCTGGTCGAGGTGGTGCACAACGGCGGGCCGTCCGCGGCGGCCCGGGCGCGCGAGGTCGCCGCGCTGACCG
>DATEJJ010000677.1:0-3679 GCA_035278125.1 Rugosimonospora sp. | reverse complement strand
ATACGCAAAAAGCTATCTTGGGCGGCGCGGCCGCGCTGGCTACTTGGTCCGTTGCGGGACGTAGCCGGGCGGCAATTGCGCGCCTTCCCCGAAAAAGAACTGTTCGAGCTGTTCGTTCAGGAGCTTTTGCGCCTCCGCCGTCCACGGCGCCAGCCGATACTCGTTCATGAGCATCTTGGCGTGCTCCTTCCACAGGCTCCAGCCCTCGGCGGAAACATTCTCGTAGATGCGCTGCCCGAGCTCGCCCGGCCAGGGCGGCGCCTCGAGCGCCGGCAACTCCTTGCGGAACTTCACACAGAACACCTTGCGTCCGCCGGCAGGCGCCGGCTTGTCGTGATCGGCCATACCGTCGATTGTAACGTGAAATATCAGGATGACGACACGATGCGCAGGTCCGGATCGATCGTGAACCGCAGCGCCCCGTGTGCCGCCCGCAGCGCCCCGTCCACGTCGGCCGCGCCGGAGACGGGGGCCTGCGCGTACGCCTCACCGGTGCTCGGGTCCACCACCGGCGAGGTGGCGCCGTCGGCCGCGTCGACGTACCGGCCGGCGACGAAGTTGCGCAGGAGAGCGCTCAATACCCACCTCCGCCGAACGTGAACTATCGTCTGCGGAGGACCCTGTCAGAAGAATGAGCTTCTGACAAGCGAATCCGTGGCCAATTTACATCATCGCAACGGATTCACTTGACATGGTCCGCAATGTCCACGCTGTCGGGATTCCCGATGAGGTACGCCCCCGGGTCGAAGCGGCGCAGGCGGCGGTGGTACGCCCAGGTGAAGCCGGGCCAGATGGTGGAGTTGCGGCCGGTGCGGTCCAGGTACCAGCTGGCGCAGCCGCCGGAGAGCCACACGGTGGGCGCGAGCCGCCGGTCCATCTCCAGCACGAACTCGCGCTGCACCTCCGGCCTCGGCTCGACCTGCCGGGCCCCCACGCTGTCCAGATAGGACAGTGCGCGCATGACGAACTCGATCTGGTACTCCAGCATCAGCACCACCGAGGTGTGCCCGAGCCCGGTGTTCGGGCCGAGCAGCAGGAACAGGTTCGGGAAGCCGGCCACCGTGGTGCCCAGGTACGCCTTGGGGCTGCCCTGCCACACCTCGTCCAGGTTGCGCCCGTCCCGCCCGTACAGGTACTGCGCGGCGGGCGCGTCGGTGACGTGGAACCCGGTACCGAAGATGAGCGTGTCCGCCGGGTGCTCCGCACCGTCCACTGTGACTATCCCGTGTGGACGGATCTCGGCGATCTTCTCCGTCACCACGTCCACATTGGACCGGGCCAGCGCCGGCAGGTAGTCGTTGGACAGCAGCACCCGCTTGCAGCCCATGGTGAACCGGGGCGTGAGCTTGGCGCGCAGTCCCGGATCGGGTACCTGGCGCCGCAGGTGCCGCTGTGCCATGCGCTGCCCCACCGCCATGAACCTGGGCCGCAGGAACGCCACCGCGGTCAGCTCCCGGGACCAGTACAGCGACGAGCGCACCAGCCGCTGCGCCGCGGGTACGGTCCGGTACAGGCGCTGCTCCACGCCGGTCAGCGCGCGGTCGCGGCGCGGCAGCACCCAGGGCGGGGTGCGCTGGAACACGGTCAGCCCGGCCACCCGCGGGGCGATCTCGGGTACGAACTGGGCCGCCGAGGCGCCGGTGCCGACCACGGCCACCCGGCGGCCGGTCAGGTCGTACCCGTGGTCCCAGCGCGCGGAGTGGAAGGTGTGCCCGGCGAACGTGTCCAGGCCGGGCAGGTCCGGGATGGCCGGCTCGGACAGCGGCCCGGTCGCGGCCACCAGGATCTCCGCGCTGTACGGGCCGCCCGAGGTGTCCAGCTGCCAGCGCCCGGCCGCGCCGTCCCAGCGCGCCGCGCGTACCTCGTGCCCCAGCCTGAGGTGCGGGTGCAGCCCGTACCGGTCGGCGCAGGCGCGCAGGTAGTCCCAGATCTCCGGCTGCGGGGAGAAGGACCGGCTCCAGTCCGGGCGCGGCGCGAAGGAGAAGGAGTAGAGGTTCGACGGGACGTCGCAGGCGCAGCCCGGGTACGAGTTGTCCCGCCAGGTGCCACCCAGGTCGGCCGCGCGCTCGAAGACCAGGAAGTCCTCGACCCCCCGCTGCCGCAGCCGGATGGCGGTGCCGATACCGCCGAAGCCCGCGCCGATCACGGCGACCCGTACATGTGTCACGTTACTGGAGGGTAAACGCCGCCGCCCCGGTGCGGTAGCCTCGCCGGTCATGGGGCAGGTCGCGGGCGCGGTGGTGGTGGGTGGTGGCGTGGTCGGCGCCAGCACGCTGTACCACCTGGCCGCGGCCGGCTGCCCCGGCGCGGTACTGGTCGAGCGGGACAGCCTCGCCAGCGGCTCCACCTCGGCCGCGGCCGGCGGGTTCCGCGCCCAGTTCTCCGACGAGCTGAACATCCGCATCGCGCTGCGCGCCATCGAGCGGTTCGCCCGGTTCGCCGAGGAGTTCGACACCGAGATCGACTTCCGCCAGTCCGGGTACCTGTTCCTGCTGCGCGAGGCGGACGTACCGGCGTTCCGGGACGCGGTGGCGCTGCAGCGGGCGCTGGGCGTACCGGCCCGGCTGATCGGCGTGGACGAGGCGCTCGCGATCGTCCCGGGTACCAGCCCGGACGGGTTGGCGGCGGCCACCTGGTGCCCGATCGACGGGCAGGCCACGCCCGAGTCGGTGGTGCAGGGGTACGTGCGGGCGGCCCGGCGGCTCGGCGCCCGTACCGTCACCGGCTGCGCCGCCCGCGAGGTGCTGGTCCGCGACGGCCGGGTACGCGGGGTGGTCACCGACACGGGCACCATCGAGGCGCCGCTGGTGTTCTGCTGCGCCGGCGTGTGGTCGCCCGAACTGGCCCGCACCGCGGGGGTACCCCTGCCGGTGACCCCGCAGCGCCGGTACGTCTACCAGGTGGCCGGGCGCGGGTCGCTGCCCCGCTCGATCCCGCTCACCATCGACTTCGCCACCGGCTTCTACTTCCACGGCGAGGGCACCGGGCTGCTGCTGGGCGGCGTGTGGGCCACGCCCGAGGAGCTGGCCCCGGTGGCGCTGGCCCGGCTGCCGATCGTGGCCGACCTCGGCATCACCAACGCGTGGTCGGGCTTCTACGAGATGAGCCCGGACCACAACGCGATCGTCGGGGCCGCCGCCGAACCGGCCGGGTTCTACTACGCCACCGGCTTCTCCGGGCACGGCTTCCAGCAGGCGCCGGTGGTCGGCGAGTACCTGGCCGACCTGGCGCTCGGCCGCCCGCCCGCGCTCGACCTGTCCGCCTTCTCGGTGGACCGGTTCGCCGGATCGCAGTTGCGCCCGGAAGCCAACATCGTCTGACCGTAGAGTCATGGACGTGCGAGTCATCGACGGGGACGAGGTACGCCGCCGGCTGGACCTGGACGCCGCGTACCGGTCGCAGGTGGAGGCGTTCCGCTGCCTGGGTACCGGCGAGGCCGACCTGCCCGACCGCCTGATCCTCGACGGTACCGGCGGCGACGCCGTCTCCTTCTGCTACGCGGCCCGGCTGCGCCCCGGTACCGGGGCGGTGTGCAAGTTCGGCGCCGTCGCCGGCGGCAACGCGGCCCGGGGCCTGCCCAGCGTGCACGCGGTGGTGCTCGCCCTGCACCCCACCACCGGGGAACCGGTCGCGCTGGTCGACGGCGAGGCCCTCACCGACCTGCGCACCTCGGCCGCGA
>DATEJJ010000676.1:0-6270 GCA_035278125.1 Rugosimonospora sp. | reverse complement strand
GTACGGCCGGGAGCCCATCGGGAAGCCGTAGCCGAAGTGCAGCTCGTCCCGGACCGGGTCGAAGTCCCGCTTGCCGATGAAGTACAGGTACCGCCCGCGCGGGTCGAAGGTGGGCCGGTGGTCGTGCAGCACCGGCCGGGTGGCCGGCGCCGTCTGCCCGCTCGCCACGTCGGCCAGCTTGATCGCCGTCGTGGTGCTGCTCTCCGGGAAGGTGTACGCCAGCCAGCGCCCGTCCGGCGACCAGGCCGGATCGGCCACCCGCCCGAAGTCGCTGCGGTCCAGCACCCGGGCGGCCGGCTCGCCGCGCAGGTCGACCAGGACCAGCTCCATCCGGTGGTTGGTGAGCGCCAGCAGCGGCTCCGCCGGCGCGGCGACCAGCTCGACCACCCGGCCCACGTCCAGGTCCAGCAGCCGGTCCGGCTCGGCGCCGTCCGCGGCGAGCAGCACCAGGGCCTCCCGGTCGCCCTCGTCGCTCGCCGTGGCGACCAGCCGCTCGCCGCCGCCCAGGTAGGTCAGCAGCCGGTACCGCACCCCGTCCGGCCGGCCGTGCTGGCGGACCGGGCCGGCCCAGTGCGCCATCGTGTACGCCTTGCCCCGCGTGGTGACCGCCAGGCGTACGCCGTCCGGCGACAGGGTCACCGAGTCCAGGTGCCGGGCCGCGTCCACGAACTGCCGGCTCCTCTGGGTACGGGAGCTGGCCAGCCGCACGTCCACCGGCTGCGGGTGGTCGTGCGCCGGGTCGAGCAGCCAGAGCCGGGCACCCGCGTGGTACACCAGCCGCTGCCCGTCGCTGGCCAGGTTGCGCGCGTAGAAGTCCTCGTGGTCGGTGTGCCGGCACAGGTCCCCGCCGTCCGGCCGGCACGAGTACACGTTGCCCACGCCCTCGTGGTCGGAGAGGAAGAAGATCCGCCCACCCACCCAGCACGGGCCGGCCAGGTTGCCGGGCAGCTGGATCAGCCGCTGGAAATCGCCCCCGCCGGACGGATCCACCCACAGGTCACCGGCCCGCCCGCCGCGGTACCGCTTCCAGCGCGCCGGATCGTCCACCACCCGGCCCAGCACCGTACCCCCGCCCGGCCCGTACCCGAGGCTGCTGGCCGGCCCGTACGGCAGCTGCTCGGGCAGCCCGCCGGACACGTCCACCCGGTACAGCCAGCGGTCCCGGTAGAACGGGCGCTCCGCGTCGGTCGCGTACAGCACGGAGGTGCCGGTGGGATCGAAGCCGGTCACCACCATCAGCCCGCCCTGGTACGTCAGCCGGCGCGCGGCACCACCCCGGGTGGGCATCACGTACACGTCGGCCGGGCCCTCCTCGCGCCCCACGAACGCGACCATGCTCCCGTCCGGGGACAGCCGCGGTCCGCTCGCCTCGCCCACCCCCGCGGTCAGCCGGTGCGCCTGGCCGCCGGCCGCCGGTACCCGCCACAGGTCGTCCTCGCACACGAAGACGATCTCGTCGCCGCAGATGGTGGGGGTACGCAGGTATCCGGGATCGGGGATCACGACGTCGGTCACGGGGAAACTGTAGTGGCCCGCGTACGCTTGGCCGGTGCCGACCGCCCGACCGTACGCCCTGCTCAGCTGCGCCGTGTCGCTGGACGGCTACCTGGACGACGCGAGTGACGCGCGGCTGGTCCTGTCCAACGAGGCTGACCTGGACCGGGTGGACGGGGTACGGGCCGGCTGCGACGCGATCCTGGTCGGCGCGAACACGATCCGCCGGGACGACCCGCGCCTGCTGGTCCGCTCCCCGGAGCGCCGGGCCGAGCGGGTACGGCGGGGGCTGCCGGAGAGTCCGGTCAAGGTGACCCTGACCATCGGGGGCGACCTGGACCCCGGGTCGCGCTTCTTCACCACCGGCGGCGTCGAGAAGCTCGTCTACTGCGCCACACCCGGGCTGGGCAAAGCGCGCCAGCGGCTGGGTGGGGTGGCCACGGTCGTCGACGGCGGCGATCCGCTGGCAATGCCCGCCGTGGTGGCCGACCTGGGCGGGCGCGGCGTACGCCGCGTGATGGTGGAGGGCGGCGGCGGCGTGCTGACCCGCTTCCTCGCCGCCGGGCTGGCCGACGAGCTGCAGCTCGTGGTGGCGCCGTTCCTGGTCGGCGACTCGCGGGCACCGCGCTTCGTGCAGGACGGCGCGTTCCCGTGGACGCCGGCGCACCCGGCCCGGCTGGCCGACGTCAGCCGGATCGGTGAGGTCGTGCTGCTGCGGTACGCGCTGTCCGCCAGGTACCCCGGGTGACCACCGACCGGCAGTGGCTGCGCGCCGCGATCGAGCTGTCCCGCCAGTGCCCGCCGAGCCGCACCGCGTACTGCGTGGGCGCGATCGTGGTGGACCCGTACGGGCGCGAGCTGGCCCGCGGGTACTCGCGCGAGGGCGACCCGCAGATCCACGCGGAGGAGTCCGCGCTCGGTAAGTTGTCCACTGTGGACATCCGGGGCGCCACCGTGTACAGCTCGATGGAGCCGTGCAGCGCCCGCCTGTCCCGCTCGCGTACCTGCACCGGGCTGATCGTCGAGGCCGGTGTGCGGCGGGTGGTGTTCGCGCTACGCGAGCCCCCGCTCTTCGTGGAGTGCCACGGGGTCGAGCTGCTGGAGCAGGCGGGGGTCGAGGTGGTCGAGGTACCTGACCTGGCCGGCCTGGTCCGCGACGTCAACTCCAGCGTACTGGGCAGCCAGCGCTGAGCGCGCCGCGGCGGCGATGCCCGGCCCGTCCAGCCCCTGGTCGCCGAGCATGGCGCCGCGCCTGCCGTGGTTCAGGAAGCGCTGGCTCAGGCCGAGGGTACGCACCGGCACCCGCGACCCGGCCGCGCGCAGCGCCCGCGCGTACGCGTCGCCCCAGCCACCCGCCACGCCGTTGTCCTCCACTGTGACCACCAGCCGGTACCCGCACGCGGCGGTCACCAGGGCCGGGTCCACCGGCAGCAGCCAGCGCGGGTCGGCCACGCTCGCCGTCGCGCGGCGCGGCCACCCGCATGCCGGGCACCATGCCCAGCAGGGACAGGTCCCACATCCCGTTGTGCGACGGCCCGTCGCTGCCGGTGATGCCGGCCCGGTCCAGCACGAAGGTGACCGGCAGCCGGTGCAGCGCCACGTCCATCAGCACCTGGTCGAACGCGCGGTTGAGGAACGTGGCGTACACGCAGACCACCGGGTGCAGCCCGGCCATGGCCAGGCCGGCCGCCGAGGTGACCGCGTCCTGCTCGGCGATGCCCACGTCGTACAGGCGGTCGGGGTACGCGCGGGAGAACGGGTACAGGCCGGTCGGGTGGAGCATGGCGGCGGTCACGGCGACCAGGTCCGGCCGGCGCGCGCCGAGCGCCACCATCTCCGCGCCGAACACGTCCGTCCACGAGGGACAGTCCGAGGTGGACGGGCTGACAGTGTGCATCCGGTCCGCCTCGTGCGCCTCGGCCGCCGGGTACCCGCGCCCCTTGCGGGTCACGCAGTGCACCACGACCGGGGCACCCAGCGCCCGGGCCCGGCGCAGTGCCTGCTCCACCGCCGGCGTGTCGTGCCCGTCCACCGGGCCCAGGTAGGCCAGGCCGAGCCGCTCGAACAGCGGGGCGCAGCGCCCGTCCCGTACCCCGGCCAGGTGGCTGCCGACCACGCCCGCGGTGGGCGAGTACGAGCGCCCGTTGTCGTTGAGCACCACCAGTACCGGCCGGTGCGGCGCGGCCGCGATGTTGTTCAGCGCCTCCCAGCACATGCCGCCGGTCAGCGCGCCGTCACCCACCACGGCCACCACCGTACGGTCGGACTCGCCGCGCAGCGCGAAGCCCTTGGCCAGACCGTCCGCATAGGACAGTGCGGTGGACGCGTGCGAGTTTCTCCACCAGGTCGTGCGGGCTCTCCGCGCGGCGCGGGTACCCGGACAGGCCGCCCGGCTGGCGCAGCCGGTCCAGGTCGCCCGCGCGTCCGGTCAGCATCTTGTGCACGTAGCTCTGGTGGCCGGTGTCCCACACGATCGCGTCGCGGGGCGAGTCGAACACCCGGTGCAGCGCGATGGTCAGCTCCACCACACCGAGGTTCGGCCCCAGGTGCCCGCCGGTGCGGGACACGCAGCGTACCAGCCGAGCCCGGATCTCGGCGGCCAGGTCGGGCAGGGCGGAGGCGGGCAGCCGGCGCAGGTCCGCCGGCCCGTGGATCGTGTCCAGTGTGGACACCCGACTCACCCGCCCACGGCGGCGCGCAGCGACTCGCGCAGCGAGCCCATGGTCGCGATGACCGCGGTGGGCTCGTACCCGCAGTGCGCCATGCAGTTCGCGCAGCGCTCGTCCTTGCCACGCCCGAACGCGTCCCAGTCGGTCGTCTCGATCAGCTCCCGGTACGTCCGGGCGTACCCGTCGGCGAGCAGGTAGCACGGGCGCTGCCAGCCGAGCAGCGAGTAGGACGGTATCCCCCAGGCGGTGCAGGACAGGTCCCGCTTGCCCTCCAGGAAGTCCAGGAACACTGGCGAGTGGTTGAGCCGCCACTTCCTGCGGCGGCCACCCGCGAACGCCTTGGCGAACAGCTCGCGGGTCTCCTGCACGCCGAGCCAGTGCTCCTGGTCCGGCGCCTTCTCGTACGCGTACCCCGGCGAGATCTGCATGTTGTCCACGCCCAGCTCGTCGTTGAGGTAGTCGAGCACGTCGATGACGTCCGTCGGGGTGTCGGTACTGAAGAAGGTGGTGTTGGTCATCACCCGGAAGCCGGCCGCCTGCGCCTGCTTGATGGCGGCCACCGCCTGGTCGAACACCCCGTCCTTGCACACCGACGCGTCGTGCCGCTCGCGCAGCCCGTCGATGTGCACCATCCAGGCGAAGTTGCGGTGCGGCCGGAACTTGTGCAGGTGCTTGGGGAGCAGCACGGCGTTGGTACACAGGAACACGATCTTCCCGCGCCGCAGCAGCTGCCGCACGATCTCGTCGAGCTGCGGGTGCATCAGCGGCTCGCCCCCGGCGATGGACACCATCGGCGCGCCACTCTCCTCGATCGCGGCCACCGCCTGCTCCACCGGCATGCGCTGCTTGAGCAGCGTGTGCGGCTGCTGGATCTTCCCGCAGCCGGCGCACTTGAGGTTGCAGGCGAACAGCGGCTCCAGCTCGACCAGCAACGCGAACTTGTCCTTGCGCAGCAGCTTCTGCTTCATGAGGAAACTGCCCAGTCGAATGCTCTGACGCAGCGGCATGGCCACGCTCAGCTCACCTCCCGCCAATCGTCACCTGAGGTCGGCTCCGCAAGCGTCGCCTCCCGCAAAACGTCACCTGAGGTCGGCTCCGCAAGCGTCGCCTCCTGCAAAACGTCACCTGAGGTCGGCTCCGCGAGCGTCGCCTCCCGTGGCACGGAGAACTCGATACTTTCCTGCACGACAACGCTTTCCTGTATCGTGACCGGCCCGAGCCCGGCCAGGCAGGCCAACAGCTCGTCCACCAGATGCGGCGGTGCCGAGGCGCCGGCGGTGATGCCCACGCGACGCGCCCGCGCCAGCGCGCCCAGCTCGACCTCGCCGGCATCGTCCACAAGGGACGCCGGGACGCCCTCGCGGGTGGCCACCTCCACCAGCCGCTGCGAGTTCGAGGAGTTCGCCGAGCCGACCACCAGCAGCAGGTCGCACTCGCGGGCGATGGCCCGTACCGCCTGCTGCCGGTTGGTGGTGGCGTAGCAGATGTCGTCGCGGCGCGGCCCGGACAGGGCGGGGAACCGCTCCCGCAGTACCGCGGCGATCTCCTCCGCCTCGTCGACCGCGAGCGTGGTCTGCATGGCGTACGCGACGCGCTCCGGGTCGCGGGGGGTGACCGTGGCCGCCTGGGCCGCGCTCTCCACCACGACGACGTCCGCGGGCGCCTCGCCGACGGTACCCTCGACCTCCTCGTGGTCGGCGTGCCCGATCAGGAACACGGTGTCGCCCCGACCCGAGTACCGGCGCACCTCGCTGTGTACCTTGGCCACCAGCGGGCAGGTGGCGTCGATGACCGACAGTCCCCGCGCGCCCGCCGCGTCCCGGACCGCCGGGGCGACCCCGTGCGCCGCCAGCACGAGCACGCCGCCCTCCGGTACCTCGTCCACCTCCGACACGAACACCGCCCCGCGCCGTTGCAGGTCCCGTACCACGTGCGCGTTGTGCACCACCTGCCGGCGCACGTACACCGGCCCGCCGTACCGGTCCAGTGCCCGGGCCACCGCGTCGATCGCGCGCTCCACCCCGGCGCAGAACGAGCGCGGGCTGGCCAGCAGCACCTCCCGCGGCCCGGTCGCGGCGGCCCACCGCCGCAGCGCCGGTACCGCCCG
>DATEJJ010000675.1:0-10980 GCA_035278125.1 Rugosimonospora sp. | reverse complement strand
ACCAGTGCGCACCCGGGCGCGCCGCCGCCGGGGCCCGTACCGTCCAGCTCAGCTCGGCGGAGCCCAGCGCCGGTACCGCGAACCCCTGGGACCACGGCCCGGCCGACGGATCCGCCGGGCCCGCCCCCCAGGTGCCGTACGGGCTGACGAGCTGCGCCTCCCCGCGCACCTCGCTGCGCGCGCCGTTGACCAGCCGCGCGGCGAGCACGCCGGTCTCTCCCGGGCTCAGCGCGAGGCCGTCCACGTCGAGGGTGACCGCCAGCGGATCGGACACCTGCCCCGCGCCGACCGCCACGGTCACCACGTCCTCCAGCACCTGACCGAGGTCGTCGCGGATCCGGGCGGCGACCGTGTACGTCCCCGCGGCCGCGTCCGGAGCGGACAGCCGCAGCACGAACTCGGCGTACCCGTCCGGCCCCAGGTCGTACGCCCGCGGCCCCGCCGGCGCCACCACGAGCCCGGCCGGTACGTCCAGCTCCAGCCGCCCGCGGGCCGGCGCCGCCGAGCAGGCGACCGTGGCGTGCAACTCCAGCCCGTCCGCCGGGGCGGCCAGCCGCGTGGTACCCGCCGCGCGCAGGTACACGCTCACCGGCAGGTACCCGACCGGCGCCGGGCCCTTGTTGTGCAGCCAGTACCGGGTGAACACCGGCTGCGCCGGCTCCTGTGCCACCGGCCCCAACGGGACCACGTCCTCGCCGAGCACGGTCGCGCCCAGCGTCACCACCTCGGCGGGCCGCAGCGGCACCACCAGCTCCCCACCGTCCACAGTGACCGGAGCGCGCACCACCCGCTCCACCACGTCGGTACGCACGCCGCCGGCCAGGCCGCCGTGCAGGCGCACCCGCGCGGTGGTGGCGGTACCGGTCGACTCGTACAGCCGCACGGTCACCCCGTCCGCCACGCCGTCACCGGCGGGCAGCCCGGAGGCGATCGGGTTGCCCCGCGGCTTCAGCGCGGTCAGCACGGCACCGGCCGGTGTCACCGAGCCGAGGCTCGCCACCGCACCGAGGTCCCCCTCGGACGGCGGCACCGGTCGCGCCAGGATCGGGTGGTTGACCTCGTGCCCGGCCGTGACGAACCCGGCCGACCGCCAGTCGCCGGCCCCGGCCACCAGGCTGTACTCGAACGTGTGGGTCCAGTGCTGGAGCGCGAAGCTGCTGCCGTCGGGTACGGTCCGGCGCGGCCCGTCGAGCCACACGCCGCTGGGCCAGTCGCCGCAGGCACGCATCAGGGACAGGTAGAGCGTGCCGTCCGGATCGGCCACGAAGCCCGGGGTACCCCGGTTGACCAGCGCGACCGAGTAGCCGTCCAGGGGCTCGGTGGTGCCGGGCAGCCCGGCGGGAACCTCCACCTCGACCGTGGCGCCGGCGAGTTCTTCGACCACAGTGGACAGTTGCGCGTCGGCGACGATGAGCACCGGCAGGTCCCGCGCTCCGCGCAGGTCCGCCCCGGGTACCAGCACCTCGCGGCGGGCACGCGCGGCGGGCACCAGGACCCGGCCGGTACGCGCCAGCGCCTCCCGGTACCCCGGCTCCGCCGACTCCAGCACCTGTGCCGCGAACGCGCGGTCGGTACCGAGTGCGATGCGTACGTCCGGCAGGTTCGAGTCGGCGTCCAGCGCGCCGTACCTCGGCCCGTCCGGCTCGGTGAGGGTGGCCGTGACACCGCACGCGGCGAGCCGGGCCAGCAGCTCCCGGGTGCACCGCTCCCCCGCCGGCGCCACCACCTCCGCCACCCCGAACGCGTGCCACTCGCGGCGGCCGTCCGGGTGCCGCAGCGCGATCCGGGCCGTGGCGGACAGCCCGGCCCAGGTGTGCGCGGGACTGTCCAGTGTGTACAGATGGGTCGCCGCGTCCGAGTCGGGGAACCCGAACGAGCGCCCGATCGTCGCGAACCCCGTGTCGCACACCGGCAGCGCGCCCGGCGCGTCGAGCTGGAACCGGGCCCGCAGCAGCCGGTCCTGCCCGATCGAACCGTCCACCCCGGTACGCACGTCGACGCGCGGCAGCCCGCGCCACAGGGTCACCTCCTGCCGTACCCGCAGGCCGCCCAGCCGTCCACACGCGACGATCCGGGACCCGGCCGCGCTGTGCTCGACGCGTACCTCCGCGGGCTCCTCCCGCATCCCGCGGCCCGGGCCGCGCGGCAGCAGGTGCCACGGTCCTTCCCCCCAGAAGGGGTGGTTCGGGTGCTCGTCCTGCAGGTACAGCTCGGCGCCGAGGCCGCCCGGACGCAGCAGTTCCCGGCCGGCACGAAGGTCCCGCACGCGGCACAGTGCGCCGCCCCGCGCGGGGTCGGCGGCCACCAGGAACGTGTCGTTCCGCACCTCGGTCGCGCCGGGCTCCGGCACCCACCCGCCGGGCAACCCGGGCGCCGGCACGGCCCGGTAGGTCCGGTAGCCCAGCGCGGGTACGTCCTGCGCCAGGAACGTCAGGGTCACCTCGGCGAGGCTGCCGTCCGGGTGCCGCCGCTCCCCCTCGGCAACCGCCGGTACCGGCGCCCCGTCCCCGTCGACAATGTCCACACCGGACGGTCCGGGCGCCGGGTACCCGAGCCGGACCGTGGTGACCCCGCCGCGCGGCCAGGACAGCGTGTTCACCGCGAGCACCGGAGTGCCGGGGCCGGCGGTGTCCGCGCGCGCCGCGATCGCCGCGATGGCCCCGTCCCGCGCGGCGGCGCCCAGCTCGTACGCCTCCCGCCAGCCGCCCAGCAGGTCGAGGTAGACCTGGTCGGACTCGGTACCGGTGATGGCGTCGTGGTGCGCGCCGTACGCCAGCAGCCGCCACGCCTTGTCCAGCGCCTCGGCCGGGTAGCGCGCGCCGAACAGCAGCGCCAGCGTGGCCAGCCGCTCGGCGTCCAGCAGCGCCGTCTCCGCCGCGCGCTGAGCCTGCTTGGTGTCGATGTAGGAGACGTCCTTGCCGGTGTACACCGGATTCATGTCCCTGGTCTGCGGGCGCACCCCGCCGCGCACGCCGCCGGCCCGGGCCGACCCGGAGGCCGCCCGTCCGGAGGCCGCGCGTACGGCCGCGAAGAAGTCGCGCGGCAGGCCCACCACGAAGCGTGGCCACGCGTACCGCCTTGCCCACTCCCGCTGCACCTGCGTGCACCAGCGCGACGGCAGGTTGTGGTCGTGCCCGACCGGCAGCAGCACGTTGGGCGTCGCGGCGACCCTCGCCAGCTCGCGGTACTGCGCGTACGCCTCCGCCACCGCTTCGTCCAGTGTGGACTTCCGCTCCATGTCCCAGCCGGCGACGTAGTGGTTGGCCAGGTAGGCGGTGAGCAGCCCTTGGCCACCCGGCGAGACCCACTCGAACTCGCTGGCGAACTGGGCGCGGGTGATGTCGCCCGTGTGCCGGCGCGGCCCGACCATGTGGAACGGCCCGCGCGCCCAGGCACTGGAGTCCAGGCCGGCGTCGGCCATCAGCCCGGGAAACGCCGGATCGTGCCCGAAGACGTCGAGCATCCAGGCGGTACGCGGGTCGCCGCCGAGCACGTCGCGCTGGTACCCGATGCCGTAGACCGCGTTGCGCACGGTGGACTCGGGGTGGGTCAGGTTCGTGTTGGGCTCGTTGTACAGCCCGCCGACCAGCTCCACCCGGTCCTCGCGCAGGAACCGGCGCAGCTGTGCCCGCCGCTGCGGGAAGGCGTCCCAGAACGGTTTGAGGTAGTCGATCTCGGCGAGCACGAACCGGTAGTCCTGGTCCTGCGCCGCCGCGTCCAGGTGCGCCTGCACCAGGTCGAAGGCCGTGCGCACGAACGGGGGTCGCAGCCGGCCCACCCACGGCACGTCGGGCAGGTCGTGCCACACCTGGGTAAACCCGGCCTGGGTGTTCCACCAGACCGGGTCGTAGTGGAAGTGGGACACCATCCACATGGTCCAGCCGGTCGCCGCGGCGGTGATGCTGGCGCTGGCCGTCGCGGGCGTACCGGTGCCGTCCGCGACCGCGGTGACCCGGTGCACCGAGCCGTCCGGCGCGGGCGCCGCGAACCGCACGCCCACCTCGACCTCGTGGTCACCGGGTACGGTCAGCACCGCCGGCTCCGGTGTGAACACGGTGGGCCCGTCCACCCGGACCCGTACCGGCGGCTGGACCCCGGTCACCCGTACCCGCACCACCTGGCGCGGCGCCGCGGCCGGCCCGAGGAACAGGTCGGTAGCGGTGACGTCGGTGATTCGCACGGGCTACGCCAGGTGTCCCACGCGGACCGCGACCGACTCGGCGCGGATGGCCAGCTCGGTGACCCGGAAGGCGTGGCCCGCCGGCATCGCCCGGTCGGTACGCTCGGCCACGTCGCGCAGCAGGTCCGGATAGAACGGCAGGGCCACGCCCGCGCAGTCGACCCGCTCCACCCGCCCACCGTCCACAAGGAACAGGTGGTCGGTGCCGGGCGCGCCCGCGACGTCGACGTACTTGCGGATCTCCAGGTAACCCTCGGTGCCCAGTACGGTCAGCCGGCCGTCGCCCCAGGTCGGCAACCCGTCCGGCGTGTACCAGTCGACCCGCGCGTACCCGTGCCCGCCGTCCCCGCGCAGCAGCACCTCGCCAAAGTCGGCGAAGCGCGGCAGGTCGGGGTGCGCGTGGTTGGCGACCGTACTCGCCACCACCTCGGCCCCGGTCGAACCGGTGAAGTGGAGGAACTGGTCGATCTGGTGGGACGCGAGGTCGGTGAGGATGCCACCGCTGCGGTCCGGGTCGAAGAACCAGTCCGCCCGGCTGGGCCGGTTGAGCCGGTGCGGGCCGACGCCGAGCGTCTGCACCACCCGCCCGATGCGCCCGGCGCGGACCAGCTCACCGGCGCGGACCACCGACGGCACGTGCAGCCGTTCGGAGAACGCCACCGTCCACATGCGACCGGTCGCCGCCGCGGCGTCCCGGACTGCGGCCAGCTCGGCCAGCGTGACGCAGCCCGGCTTGGCGGCCAGCACGTCCTTGCCGGCCCGCATGGCGGTCACCGCCACCGCGGCCCGCCGGTCCGGGATGTCAGCGGTGACCACGAGCGCCACCGCCGGATCGTCCAGCAGCCGCCCCGGATCGTCCACAGTGGGCAGTTCCGGGAAGCGCGCGGCAAAGCCCGCCACGGCGGCGTCCGCCCCCGGCCCCGGCCAGTACCCGGCACACTCCGCGCCCGCGCCGAGCAGTCCGGCGGTCAGGTTCGTGGCGTGCGGGTGCGCTACCCCGATGACACCGAACCGCATGCTTCTCCTTTGGATAGCGCTTTCCTGGGTCACCCTACCGTGTGCTGCCGCCTGTCCCGTAGCCGGGTCAGGTCGAGGGTGCGACGGCGATCCCGTTGGTCAGTGCCGCCTGGACGATACGGATGGCCTCGTCGGTGTCGATGCCCACGCTGGCGATGACGGCGGCGTACTCGGCGGCGGCGTGGCGGGCCCGTTCGCGCCCCTTCTCGCCCGCGGCCGAGACGAACGAGCCGGCCGCTCCGCGGGTCTCGATGAGCCCGGCCTCCTCCAGTTCCCGGTAGGCCCGGCCGACCGTGTTGACGGCCAGCCCGAGGTCGGCGGCCATGCGACGGATGGTGGGCAGCCGGGTGCCCACCGCGAGCGTGCGGTCCTGGATCTGCCGGGCGAGCTGGGTGCGGAGCTGCTCGAACGGCGGCACCGGCGAGGCCGAGTCGATGACGATCATCGGGTCGCGGGGGTGCTCGTGGCGTGCCGCGCCACGTCGGCCGGGCCGTGCCGGCGCAGCCACGCACCGGCCCGCTCCAGCTCCCCCGGGCGCCCCAGTCCTTCCGGCATGCCGCCTCCAATGTCGCAATTCTTGTCCCAACATAGTGAGGCAAGGTCTGCGACAAGTCAACCGCCCCGGTCCGGACGTGCTCGCCTAGGCGCCCGCGATTCCGTGGGCGGCGAGCGCGGCGGCGCGGGCGCGGCGGCCGTACGAGACGGTCCAGGCCACCAGCCCGCCGATCACGGCCAGCGGCATGACCGACGACACCACGGTCATCGCCGACGTGGACAGCGCGTAGCTCAGCGCCACCCGGACCAGCGCCTCGGCCACGAACACCACGCCCCACACGATCGTGACGACCTTCTGGGTACGCCGGAACGACGGGTACTGCCACAGCCCGTTCCAGTACGCGACGCCCTCCGGGGTGCCATCGGTGGCGAACCTCCGTCCGAAGTAGAACATCAGCGGCCGGCTCACCGCGAGCGAGCCGAGGCACAGCACGCCGAACAGTCCGGTGACGATGGACTCCTTCACCAGCACCAGGTGCGCGCTGTTGAAGCCGAGCCCGGCCACCACGCCGAGACCGATGAAGACGAGCGTCAGGATCGCGAACTCGTCCACGTGGCGGCGTACCGCCAGCGACAGCGCGGTCTCCACGACCGGCCACGCGCCGCTGGCGAGCAGCGCGGGTACCGCCCTGACGCCGTGCCCGGTGAGCACGAAGTAGGTCGCCAGCGGGAGTGCGACGTTGAAGAGGATCGTGGTGCCCCAGTTGACGACCGCGGCCCGGGCCATGCGAACCACCTCACCTATAGTTGGCGATTGTGCGCACGAACGTGAAGGCAAGCGTAACATCTGAGCGGCACGAGGGAAGGGGCCGCTCGGTGCGGCTGGTGCCGTTCCTGTTCGGCGTCGCCTTCCGCGAAGGCGTGACGGAGCTGCCCGGTCCGGTGCTGGTACGGCTGCTCGGCGACCTGGGGCTGACCGCTCCGGCGGCCCGGGCGCTGATCGCCCGGATGCTGCGGGACGGGCAGCTCGCCGGTACCCGGCGCGGGCGTACCGTCGACTACCGCCTCGCCGGCGCCTTCGCCGAGTCGTTCCACCGGATCCGTACCGCCGCCACCGGCGCGCCCTGGCCGGGCTACTTCCACGCCGTCCTGTACCAGGTCCCCGAGCGGCACCGGGCGTTCCGGGACCTGCTGCGCCGTACCGGCATCTTCGCCGGGTACGGGCTGCTCCAGAACGGGGTGCTCATCGCGCCGTCGGACCGGCGGGACCGGCTGGCACCGGTGCTGGACCGGGCACCCCGGGACGCGCAGGTCCACTTCGGACTGTTGCACATGGACACCGGGGATGCCCTGCGCGCCGCGTACACCGCCTGGGACCTGGGCGGGCTGGACCGCCGGTACCGCGCCCACACCCGTACCCTCCGCACCGCGCTGGCCCGGCGCGCCACCCCACCCCCGGCGGGCGGGCCTACCCTGCGCCGCTTCGCCGACCTGCTCAGCGAGCCGCTGGTCGATACGCTGCGCGCCACGGGCCTGCCGGCGGAGCTGGCCCCGGACGGCTGGCACCTGCCGGACCTGCGCGCGGCGATCGGGGAGGTCCAGCAGGTCTACCTGCCGCCCGCGGCGGCATATGTCAGGGCGCTGCTCGGCGGCAGTGGTCCGTTGGGGTGACAAGGTCACCAAATCCGCCGGCCGGCACCCGGTGTTTGGTTAACGTCACGCGGCACGAGCCATTAGCTGAGGAGGCCCTGATGTCGGTGATGGTCGTCCTGCGGATCCCTGGGAACCCCGCGGACCTGGAACGCTACGCCGCCGGACCCGGTGGCGAGGTCATGGAGCGCATCGCCGAGGCGGGCAAGGCGGCGGGCGCGATCCACCACACGTTCGCGGGCGGTGACAGCGAGGTCCTGGTCATCGACGAGTGGCCGGACGAGCAGAGCTTCCAGGCGTTCTTCGCCAGCCAGACCGAGATCGCCGACGTGATGCGCGACGGCGGCGCCCAGGGCCCGCCCGAGGTCAGCTTCTACCGCAAGCTGGCCACGCCCGACCAGTTCTGAGCCGCGAGCCAGCAGCGGGATCCACATGATGCCGGGCCGGCCGGTCAGGCCGGCCCGGCTCCCGTTGCCGCGGGAGATCCGGCTACGGGAGCAGTCCGCGGACATACGCGGCCTGGCCCACGTGCTGGTCGTCGTCGTTCAGCACGCTGACCAGCCGGACGCCGAGCGTCACCGGCGGGTCCCACCGCTCGTCCACCACCCGGTCCAGGTCCGCCGGCGCGAGGCCGCGCAGGAATTCCCGGGTACGCACGGCGACCGCGTCGTAGTAGTCGACCAGCACCTGCGCGCTGTCCGGCCGTACCGTCGCGATGTCGCCGGCGGCGTGCCCGTAGCCGGTGTTGCCGGGATCGGCCGGCAGCCCGAAGCGGGCGGCCCAGTCCCCCGCCGCCCACACCTGGTCCCGCGCCAGGATCTCCGCGACGTGGTCGTCCTGCACCCGGGTCAGGTGCCAGACCAGCCACCCGATGGAGTTGGCGCCCGGCGCCGGCGCCCACCGCAGCTGCTCCGGGGTCAGGCCGCCCACCGCGTCGCGCACGAGTCCGGGCAGCCGGTCGAAGCCTTCAATCAGTACCTCGCTGACATCCACCCGCAATACGCTACGCTCACCCGCCGGGTCCGGCAGCCGGACGGGCGGTAGGTAGGACAAGCGTCACGGCAAGACCACCCTCCGGTGACGGGGACGCGGTCACCCGCCCGTGCCAGCCCGCGACCAGAGTGGCCACAATGGACAGCCCGAGACCGCTGCCGCCCGCGTGCCGGGACCGCGAGGGATCCTTGCGCCAGAACCGGTCGAACACGTGCGACCGCTCGTCGGCGCTGAGCCCCGGCCCGTCGTCGGCCACGGTGAGGACGGTGTCGGCACCGTCGCGCCTGGCTTCTATCCGGGTACGCGTCCCGGCCGGCGTGTGCGCGCGTACGTTCGCGATGAGGTTGTCCAGCACCCGCCGCAGCGCGGCCGGTTCGGCCGTCACCGGGCCGGCGTCCGGCGCGAGCGCCACCGTGATGGGCCAGCGCGCGTCCACGTCCAGCGCGGCCTCCACCGCCGCCGCGACCACCACCCGCAGGTCGACGGGTTGCGTATCGCGTATCCCGGACGCGTCGGCGCCGGCGAGCGTCAACAGGTCCTCGGTGAGGTCGCGCATGCGTGACGTCTCCCGCTGGATACCGGACATCGACCGGGCCAGATCCTCGGGGCGGTGCCGGGCGCCGAGGTCGAACAGTTGCGCGTACGCCGAAATCGCCGCGACGGGTGTGCGCAGTTCGTGCGAGGCGTCGGCGACGAAGCGGCGCAGCCGGTCCTGGGTCGCCTGTTCCGTGGCGAACGCGTCGTCCATCCGCTGCAGCAGCATGTTGGTCGCGACCGCGAGGTCGTGCACCTCGCGCGTGCTCCGGTCCACCGGTACCCGGGTCGCCAGATCCTCGGGGCGCAGCGAATCCACCGCGCCCGCCAGCCGCCGCAACGGTCGCAGCCGCCGCCGGACCATGAGGGTCGCGGCGGCCGACGCCAGCACCAGAGCCGCCGCGGCGACACACACCTCGACCAGCGCCAGGCGCCGCAGCAGCGTGTTGTTGTCGGTCAGCGGCAGCGCGAGCACCAGCGTCTGCCCGTGCGTGTTCGTGGATACCTTGACCCGCAACGGGATGCCGGCCGGATCGCGCGAACGGGTGTTGAAGAACACCGCCGGGCCACCGACCGTGTCGGACCGGGCCACGGCTGGCAGCACCGCCGGCAGGTCGGCCGTGTAGGACCGCCCGCCGTCGTCCCGCCCGGCCTGGGTGAGCAGCACGGAACCGTCCGGGCCGAGGATGCGCACGTACGGCGTGACCCGGGGCCCCGGACCGCCGTCACCGTTGTCGGGTGTGCCGGCGAACACGATCGGGGTATCCCGCAGGGCCGCGTCCAACCGCTCGCGAAGGTACGCGGCGAACGCCAGGTAGGTGGCGGTACCCGACAGTGCGAGCGCGGCGAGCAGGACGGCCGCCACCATGAACGTGAGTCGCGTGTGTAAGTGCCCCGGGCGGGTCATCGGGTACCGTCGCCGTTCTTCGCGTGCATGACATAGCCCACCAGCCGGATGGTCTCGATCAGCGGCGGACCGTACTGGTCGAGCTTGCGGCGCAGGTGCCCCACGTACGCCTCGACGATGTTGGGGGTACCGGCGAAGCCCTCGTCCCACACCGCCTCCAGGATCTGCTGCTTGGACAGCACCCGCCGGGCGTTGGCCATGAAGAAGGCGAGCAGGCGGAACTCGGTGGCGGTCAGGTGCACCACCTCCCCCGCCCGCCACACCTGGTGACTCTCCGGGTCGAGAAACACGTCACCGCAGACCAGCCGCTGCTCGCCCGCGGGCGGGTTGCCGGGTCGGGCAGCCACCGGCATCAGCCGCCGCCGCATCACGGCGTTGGTACGCGCCACGATCTCCGCCAGGGAGAAGGGTTTGGTGATGTAGTCGTCACCGCCCGCACCCAGCCCGGTCACCTTGTTCGCCACGTGCCCGCGCGCGGTGAGGAACAGCACGTGCGAGTCCAGTCCGGCCGCGCGCAACTGGCGGCATACCTGGATGCCGTCGACGTCGGGCAGCATCACGTCGAGGATGACGACATCGGGCGGCTGCTGTGCGGCCGAGTCGAGCGCCGAGCGGCCGGTGGCGGCCTCGCCGACGTCGAACCCTTCATAGCGCAGCGCCGTGGCGACGGCGTCGCGGATCGACGGCTCGTCGTCCACGACGAGCACACGACCGGCTCTGGCGGGTACGGACACGGGTCCATTGTCGCGGAGACAGCGGACGGCGACCACGCCCGCGGCCAGGTTCAGCGGGCGTTCAGCCGTCAGTCGGGGTTCAGAAACGGTACCTACGCTGGAGCCGCGTGCTGAAAAGGAGATAGCAGTGAGGCGTAGAAACGTCGTCGCTGGGCTTGCCGTGGCCGGCTTCCTTCCCGCCGTCGCCGCGTGCACGTCCAGGGGATCGGAAACGAGTTCGGGTTCCAGCGGGTCGACCTCGCTGGTGTTCGACAAAAGCCGATACACCACCGCGACCAAGACGGTCGCCACCGGCAGCGGCAGCAGGTCGGTGACGTATCACCGGTACAGTGCCATCACCTACTGCGCGAACCCGGTGGACGCGACGTACCAGAGCCTCAACGTCAGCGTCCCGGTCAGCATCGACGGCAAGGCGGTCGACGCCACCAACGCGCCGATCCTGTTGGATCTCAACATCGGCGGCTACATGT
>DATEJJ010000674.1:0-6571 GCA_035278125.1 Rugosimonospora sp. | reverse complement strand
CGGTCCCACCCGAGATCCGTTCCATCGGCGCCGTCTCGTCCGCCGCCCGCCCAGCCGGCTCGTCGTGCGCCGCATCCATGGGCGCTGTCTCATCCGGCGGCCGCTCGTTCGCCGTCCCGTCGGGAAGCCGCTCCATGGGCGCCGTGTCGGCCGGGCCGGGCGGGCGCCGCGCGGCCTCGTCCGGGGTGCCGGCGCCAGGGAGCTGCGACGTCGGCTCTTCGTCAGGCGTGCGCGCGTCATCGGCCACGATCTCCATCTCACCATGCCCACTCCAGCCCGCACGCCAACCCGAGCCCGCCACGCCAACCCTCGCTCCGGCGCATCGATCACCCTGATCAACACGATGCGACGAAGATCAGAGTCTGCCGGCAGGCAGCGCACTCTGGTGCCCATTCCGCCGGCAACCTCCGATCACCCCAAGCGCTCCGTGATCACGGTGGCCACCCATCGCCAGCCGAACCCCGGATCCTGGCCGGCTGCTGTCGCTCCGGACACAGCAATCGGTCAAGGTCACCACACGCCGGGCGAGGGTAGGCTCCGGTGGACTCGCGGGGGTGGGGAGCAGCGGCTACGCTGCGCGACATGGCCTCACGTGGCTGGGGAGGATCAGTCGCGGTCGCACTCGGCGTTGCCGCAGCGACCGCGGCCGCCGCGCTCGGTCTCGGGTACGGGCTGGGGATTGTCTCGTGGCCGACGGTAACCGACGGGAGCCAGGACAGCGCCTGGCTGGCCAGCCTCGCGTGGACCGCGTGGATCGCCGCCGCCGCCACCGTGATCGGTGCCGTGGTCGCGGACCGGCTGTCCGCGGGCGAGTCGGGCGGGGCTCCGCCACGCAGGTCCGCGGCGGAGCGGGACGGGGTGTACCGGTCGAGCGCGCCGGGTGCGGTGGCCACCACCGCCTGGCGGCTGGTCATCGCGCTGACCGCGGCCATCGGTGGGCTGCTGACCGTACCGCTGGTGGCGGTACCGGCCCGGGCCGCACACCGGCCGGACACGTACGCACCGCAGTTGATCGCGGGTGGGTACGCCATCGTGGGGGTCATCGTCGGGTTGCTGGTCGCGATCCTCGCGCTGTCCTCGCGCGCGGTCGCCCTGAACGTGATCCTCGGCGCGGGGTGGATCTGGGCACTCGCGATCGCGTCGGTGATCCATGGCGTGGCGACGGGTCAGGGGCTGTCCACCGCGCAGCTCGCGGTCTGGCGGTTCGGTGGCCACTTCATCAACGGCACGATCTCGTTGCCCGGTGCGGGGTTGATGCTCGGCTCGTCGCTGGCCGTCGGCGTGCTGGCCGCGTGGCCGGCGCTGCGACGGGGTGACAACCGGGTGGGCGTGGCCATCTCCGGGGCGGCCGGGCCGGTACTGGTGGCGGCGGCGTACTTCCTGGCCGCACCGAAGATCGCGACCGTACGCGCGGACCAGCACTTCTCCGCGTTCCTGCTCGCGCCGTACGCGGTGCTCGCCGGGCTGGCCGGTTCGGTGGTACTCACCGCGCTCGTCACCGACCGGGAGCGGCGCGCCACCACCGCCGCGACGGCGTCCACGCCACCACGCCAGCCCTCGAAGTCCACAGTGGACAGCCTGGCGGACGACGCGTACGCGTCAGAGCGGGCGTACGCCGACGAGTAGCGCTACGGCGTCGTCCAGGTGTGTACGGGATCGTTGGTGTCCAGGTGCCGGGTGTACCGGCGCAGCATCTCGGCGAGCGCGGCCGGCCGCGTGTAGTGCCGGTGCCGCTCCAGGTACTCCACAGTGGACACCTGCCAGACGGCTCCGTTGCGGCCGGTGCGGCAGCGCTCCTCGATGATGCCGAGCAGCCGGTCGCGTACGTGCGGGTCGACGCCGAAGCGGTCCAGCCCGGCGTACGCGAGGGGCAGCAGCCGGTCGAGTACCAGCCGGGTCGCGGGGATCTCGCCCAACCGCGGCCAGTACACCCGCGCGGACAGCCCGTCGCGCGCGCTGGTGTGGAAGTTCTGCTCGGCCTGGCTGAACGTCAGTTGTGTCCACACTGGACGGTCAGCCTCGGCCAGGGTGCGCAGCAGGCCGAGGTAGAACGCCGCGTTGGCGAGCATGTCGGCGACGGTCGGGCCGGCGGGCAGCACCCGGTTCTCCACGCGCAGGTGCGGGCGGCCCGCCATGATGTCGTACACCGGGCGGTTCCACCGGTAGATGGTGCCGTTGTGCAGCCGCAGTTCGGACAGTACCGGCGCGCCACCGGAGCGGAGCACCTCGACCGGGTCCTCCTCCGCGATGATGGGCAGCAGCGCGGGAAAGTAGCGCACGTTCTCCTCGAACAGATCGAAGATGGACGTGATCCAGCGCTCCCCGAACCAGACCCGCGGGCGTACCCCCTGAGCCTTCAGCTCGTCCGGCCGCGTGTCGGTGGCCTGTTCGAACAGGGCGATGCGGGTCTCCGCCCACAGCCGCTTGCCGAACAGGTAGGGCGAGTTGGCGCCGACGGCGACCTGCGCGGCGGCCACGGCCTGCGCGGCGTTCCAGTAGTTGGCGAAGTCCTCGGGCGCCACCTGGAGGTGGAACTGCACGCTGGTACACGCGGCCTCGGGCGCGATCGAGTCGGTGAGCGCGTGCAGCCGCTCCACACCCCGGATGTCCAGCGCGAGGTCCTCACCCCGGGCGGTGACGATCTGCTCGTTGAGCACCCGGTACCGGGAGTCGGTGGACAGGTTGTCGAGTACGGCGTGCCGCTGGGTCAGGGTGGGCAGGATGCCGATCACGGCGAGCCCGGCGTCCAGCTTGGCCGCGCGCTCGTCCGCCCGGGCCAGGCTGGCCAGCAGGTCGCGCTCGTACTCGTCGAAGCCCCGGCCGGAG
Source organism: Rugosimonospora sp. (assembly GCA_035278125.1). Taxonomy (GTDB): domain Bacteria; phylum Actinomycetota; class Actinomycetes; order Mycobacteriales; family Micromonosporaceae; genus DATEJJ01. The sequence continues at coordinate 3,745 of DATEJJ010000674.1, read as the reverse complement.
ATCAGCCGCGGCTCCACGTTGATCTCCAGGTTGAACTGCCCGAGTTCGGTCTGGAACGCCGGGTCGGACAGGATCTCCAGCACCTCGACGTTGCACATCGCCGGCTGGGACATGTCGTCGATGAGGTTGAGCTCCAGCTCCAGCCCGGTCATCGGGCAGTCGGCATCGAACCGGAAGTCGTGCAGCATCAGGGCGAACACGTCCAGACACCGCCGGACCTTCTGGCGGTACCGGACCCGGTCCTCGCGGGTGAAGCCGGCGCGGGAGACGTCCTTACCCATGGCCCCTCCGCCTTTATTTGTTCGCTCCCCGCACAAGCCACGCCACGCTGCGTTGACCATTACCGTATGAGCCTCGGGCGGCAGGGGCCAGGGACAAACCGGACGGCCTCTCGCGAACGCGTGCCAGGAACCGCACAGCAGGGCGCGTACCGGGCAGACAGCACAAGACCCCCGCCTGCCGGCGGGGGCCTGTGTGCTGCGGCGTTACGCCTTCCGGATGGCCTCGCCCTCAATCTCGATCTTGATGTTCTTTCCGATCATGACGCCGCCGGTCTCCAGCGCCATGTTGTAGGTCAGGCCGAAAGCCTCACGGTCGATCTCCGTGGTCGCACTGAACCCGAACAGGTCGAACCCGTACGGGCTGCGGCCCACGCCCTCCAACTCCACCTTGAGGTCCACCGGCTGGGTGACGCCCTTGATGGTCAGCTCGCCGGTCAGCAGGATGTCCGAGCCGTCGATCGACTTCACCCCGGTACTGCGGTACTCCAGGGTCGGGAACTTCTCCGCGTCCAGGAAGTCGGGGCTCTTCACGTGCCCGTCCCGCTGCTCCTGGCCGCTGTTGAAGCTGGCGGCCTGGATTGTCGCGGTGACCGAGGACTGGTACGGGTCCTCGCCGACGGTGATGGTGGCCGTGGCGTCGCCGAAGCCGCCCCGCACCTTGCTGACCATCAGGTGGCGTACGACGAAGCCGACCCGCTTGTGCGCCGGGTCGAGCTCGTAGGTGCCCGCCACCGGGATGGCCGTGCCGTTGAACTCGCGGCTGGCAACTGCGCTGGTGTCGCTCATTGAAGATCCTCCAGGAAGATCGACCCGCCGTGGTTTCTTCTGTGCCGCGACAAGTCTGCTGTTGAGATGTCTGCTTGAGCAAATATACCTCAAGCAAAATTCCCGTTGTCAAGCTCTGGTATGCTGGACCACGTGTTTCCGGATCAGGCGCAGGACGCGAAGCTGACGGCCATCGGGCTGTTCGCCGAGGCGTACACCGGCCTGACCAGCCGCTTCGCCGCCCAGATCGCCGAGCACGGGCTGGCCGCGGTGGAGTTCGAAGTGCTGCTGCGGTTGTCCCGGTCACCCGGCGAGCAGCTGCGCATGACCGATCTGTCCAGCCAGACCAGCCTCACCACCAGCGGTGTGACCAGGGTCGTGGACCGGCTGGAGCGGGACGGGCTGGTCGGCCGGCGCGCGTGCCAGGGCGACCGGCGCATCTCGTACGCGGTGATCACCGAACAGGGCAAAGCGCGGCTGGCCGCCGTACTGCCCGGCCACCTGGAGATGATCGAGCGGTGGTTCACCGGGCAGCTCTCGCCCGAGCGGCTGGCCGCCTTCACCGAGGCGCTGCGCACGATCCGGGACGCGGTACGCCCGGGCGCCACGGCGGGCGCCGACGCGGAGCCGGTACCGCACACGCACTAACGTCGGGCGCGTGAGGTACGGATTCGTACTGCCCTGGGGTGACGCACGCACCGCCGCCGAGTTGGCGGCGCTCGCCGAGGAGCACGGCTGGGACGGCTTCTTCGTCTGGGAATCGGTGTGGGGCGTGGACGCCTGGGTCGCCCTGGCCGCCGCGGCCATGACCACCAGCCGCATCCGGCTGGGCACCATGCTCACCCCGCTGCCGCGCCGCCGGCCCTGGGACCTCGCCGGGCAGACGGCCACGCTGGACAACCTCTCCGGCGGCCGGGTGATCCTCTCCGTCGGGCTCGGCGCCGCGCACGCCGGCTGGCTCGCGTTCGAGGAGGACCCGGGCCGGCGGGTACGCGCCGAGCTGCTCGACGAGGGGCTCGACGTGCTGACCGGACTGTGGAGTGGGCAGCCGTTCGAGTACCAGGGCCGGCACTACAAGGTCACGCCGAGCGACATGATGGCGCCACCCGCGCCGGTGCAGCAGCCGCGCATCCCGATCTGGGTGGTGGGCGGCTGGCCGGCACCGCGCTCGATGCGCCGGGCGGCGCGGTACGACGGCTGGCTGCCCAACGTGCTGAACAAGGGGGGTACCGGGCAGGCCACGCCGGCGCACATCCGCGCGGGTACCGAGTGGATCCGCGACCTGCGTACGGTCGAGGGGCTGCGGGTGGACGGGTACGACGTGATCTGCGAGGGGCGTACGCCGGCCGGTGACCCGCGCGCCGCGGCCGAGGCGGTACGGCCGTGGCGGGAGGCGGGCGCGACCTGGTGGATCGAGGCCGACTGGACGGTATCCCGGGAGGCGGTACGCGACTACGCGGAGGAGCGGCTGGCGGCCGGGCCACCGCCCAGCGGGGACTGACCGGCAGAACTACCGGCAGAAGAAGATCCAACTGACCGACAAAGCATGACCAAGATCGCATATCGGGTAGGGGGAGCAGGCTAGTCTCCCTGACTTGGGGGTGGCACGGGCGGAGCAGGTGGGGACCTAGGGGACTTCGCCCGTCATGGGGGACGCGTGGCCCGGCCGCGACGCGGCGGTTGGATGAGAGAGTCACCGCATCGCTGCCGGGCCGGGCGTCGCCACCGACCCCTCGGTCAGCGGCCCAGCAGGGCCCGTTCCCGCTCCAGAAGGATGGTGCCGCTGCGCTCGCAGAGCGCGTCCAGTTCGGCGAGCACCTCGGTACGCCGTGCCGGATCGTCGGTACTCGCCGCGAGCCCGACCAGCGCCTCCACCACCTCCCGTACGCCGTGCCGGCCGGCCAGAGCCTCGGCCGCGGCGGCGAACCGCTCGGTGGCCGCCACCCGGTCCCCCTCGGCCAGCGCGAGGTACGCCTCGACCAGCGCGCCGATACCCCCGTCGGCCAGGTCCTCCAGCGTGATCCGGGCCGGGACCGCCAGGCCGGCCTGGGCCCGAGCCAGCCCGATGGTGCCCAGTACCCGCCGCCGGTGGCTGAGGATGCGTGGGGGGTGCTCGCCTACGCCAAAGACCGGCTCCGGCTGCGCTCCCCCGGGATCGCCGACCTCGTCCAGCAGCGTGATGGCCCGCTCCCCGATCGCCACGGCGTCCGCGTACCGGCCGTCGAGCCGGGCCACCTCGGCGAGGTTCGCGTGGGCGAGCGCGCGCAGCCGGTTCTCGCCCAGCTCCGCGGCCAGCCGCTGCACCGAGGTGAGCCGGCGGCGCGCCGCCGCCAGGTCCCCGACCCGGATGTCGTGCCAGGTCAGGTTGTTCTGCGCGACCGCGATGTCCCGGGTACGGCCGTGCCGGGCGGCCAGCGCGAGCGCCGCCTCGCCGTGCGCCCGGGCCGCCTCGAAGTTCCCGTACGCCTGGTGCAGCACGCACAGCTGGGTACGCGCGGCGAGCTGGCCGGACACGTCCCGCAGCCGGTCGAACACCGCCAGCGCCGCCTCGACCTCCGGCAGTACCGCCGCACCGTCGCCGTGCTCCGCGGCCAGCTGGCCGATGCCCAGCGACGCCCAGGCCCGCAGCCCCGGATCGGCGCCGGCGGTACCCGGGTCGTCCAGCAGCCGGCGCAGCCAGTCGCGCCCCTCCCGGTCCT
>DATEJJ010000673.1:0-12413 GCA_035278125.1 Rugosimonospora sp. | reverse complement strand
GGGACCGGGCCCGGCCGCCGCCCGCAGCGCTACACCGGTACCGACCGGCAGGTGCGCGGGCTGCTGCTGGCGGTGCTGCGGGACGCCACCGGCCCGGTACCCCGGACCCGGCTCGATCTGGTCTGGCCGGAGCAGGCGCAGCGGGTACGGGCACTGGCCGGGCTGGTGAGCGACGGGCTCGTCATCGAGCTGTCAGGGAACCTTTTCGGGCTTGCAGGTGATACTACTTGCGATAGTTAAGTACCCTCAGCCCGTGCGTATCCGTCGGCGTCTGTCCTTCGCGCGCCCGCTGCGGCGTGTCCTTGCCCTGGCCGGCCTGCTCAGCGTGCTGGCCGCCTGCGCATCCGGCACCCCTGGCACCGGTCGGCGGGTGACCGCCGGTGGGGGTGGGGGCGGTGGGGCCTCCGCCTCCGCGCCGGCGGACGGGGGCAACAACCCGTTCCTGGCCCGGGTACCGAAGTTCGGCCCGGCGCCGGCACCGGTACGGATCACGTTGCCGACCGGCGGCCCGTACGCGCCGATCTACCACCGGCTCCCGGTGACCCAGCCGGTGGCGTTCCTCACCATGGACGACGGACTGGTACGACTGCCGCAGGCCATCCAGCTCATGCGGGCCGCGCACATCCCGTTCACCATGTTCCTGATCGCGCCGGTGGCCGCCTCCGACCCGCCGTTCTTCCAGCAACTGGAGGCCACGGGCGGGGTGGTCGAGGACCACACGATCACGCACCCGATCCTGCGGGGCAAGTCGTACGCGTTCCAGCACAACGAGATCTGCGGCGCGATACCGACACTGGTACACACGTTCGGGCGGCACCCGGAGTTCTTCCGCCCACCGTACGGCGACTACGACCAGACCACGCTGAAGGCGGTACACGACTGCGGGCTGAAGGCGGCGTTCTACTGGTCCGAGACCGTCAACGATGGCAAGGTCTTCTACCAGACGAGCCTGCACCGGATCAGCGCTGGCGACATCATCCTGATGCACTTCCGGCCCCGCTTCGTGGACGACGTGCTGGCCGCGCTCAAGGCCATCCACGACGCCGGGTTGACGCCCGCGCTCCTGGAGGACTACCTCGTCTGAGACGAGAGACGAGAAGCCGAACGGCCCCGGATCCACGGATCCGGGGCCGTTCGTCTGATCGCGTCCTACTCGTCCGAGCCGGCCGCCGCGGCCGTACCGCCCAGGTCGGCGGGGACCGCGTCGGGCAGCGACTGCGGCTTGTCCGCGCCGCGGAACACCAGCTTCGTGTGCTCCACGTCCTCCGGGTCGCCGTCGCAGTCCACCACGACGATCTGGCCCGCCTTCAACTCGTTGAACAGGATCCGCTCGGAGAGCGCGTCCTCGATCTCCCGCTGGATCGTGCGGCGCAGCGGACGGGCACCCATGACCGGGTCCCAGCCCTTCTTCGCCAGCCAGATCTTGGACGCGCCGGTCAGCTCCAGGCCCATGTCCTTGTTGCGGAGCTGGGCCTCGATCCGGGCGACCATGATGTCCACGATCTGCAGGATCTCCGGCTCCTGGAGCTGGTGGAAGACGATCGTGTCGTCGATACGGTTCAGGAACTCGGGGCGGAAGTGCTGCTTCAGCTCGTCGTTGACCTTCTGCTTCATCCGCTCGTAGTTGCTGTCCGCGTCCTCCGACGCCTGGAAGCCCAGCGACACCGCCTTGGCCACGTCGCGGGTACCCAGGTTGGTGGTCAGGATGATCACCGTGTTCTTGAAGTCCACGATGCGGCCCTGACCGTCGGTGAGCCGGCCGTCCTCCAGGATCTGCAGGAGGGTGTTGAACACGTCCGGGTGAGCCTTCTCGATCTCGTCGAACAGCACCACCGAGAATGGACGCCGCCGCACCTTCTCGGTGAGCTGGCCGCCCTCGTCGTACCCGACGTAGCCGGGGGGCGCACCCACCAGCCGGGACACCGTGTACCGGTCGTGGAACTCGGACATGTCCAGCTGGATCAGTGCGTCCTCGCTGCCGAACAGGAACTCGGCCAGCGTCTTGGACAGCTCGGTCTTACCGACACCGGACGGGCCGGCGAAGATGAACGAGCCGGACGGGCGCTTCGGGTCCTTGAGGCCGGCCCGGGTGCGCCGGATCGCCTTGGACACCGCCTTGACCGCGTCCGCCTGGCCGACGACCCGCTTGTGCAGCTCGTCCTCCATGCGCAGCAGCCGCGCCGTCTCCTCCTCGGTCAGCTTGTACACCGGGATGCCGGTCCAGTTCGCCAGCACCTCGGCGATCTGCTCCTCGTCGACCTCGGACACGACGTCCAGGTCGCCGGCCTTCCACTCCTTCTCCCGCTGCGCCTTCTGGCCGAGCAGCTGCTTCTCCTTGTCGCGCAGCTGAGCGGCCCGCTCGAAGTCCTGCGCGTCGATCGCGGACTCCTTGTCGCGGCGTACCTGAGCAATGCGCTCGTCGAAGTCGCGCAGGTCCGGCGGCGCGGTCATCCGGCGGATCCGCATCCGGGCGCCGGCCTCGTCGATCAGGTCGATCGCCTTGTCCGGCAGGAACCGGTCGGAGATGTACCGGTCGGCCAGGTTGGCCGCGGCCACCAGCGCGCCGTCGGTGATCGAGATGCGGTGGTGCGCCTCGTACCGGTCGCGCAGGCCCTTGAGCATCTCGATGGTGTGCGCCACCGAGGGCTCGCCCACCTGGATCGGCTGGAACCGGCGTTCGAGCGCGGCGTCCTTCTCCAGGTACTTCCGGTACTCGTCCAGCGTGGTCGCGCCGATGGTCTGCAGCTCACCGCGGGCGAGCATCGGCTTGAGGATCGAGGCGGCGTCGATCGCGCCCTCCGCGGCACCCGCACCGACCAGCGTGTGAATCTCGTCGATGAACAGGATGATGTCGCCCCGGGTGCGGATCTCCTTGAGTACCTTCTTCAGCCGCTCCTCGAAGTCACCCCGGTACCGCGAGCCGGCCACCAGGGCGCCCAGGTCCAGCGTGTAGAGCTGCTTGTCCTTGAGCGTCTCGGGCACCTCGCCCTTGACGATCATCTGGGCCAGGCCCTCGACCACCGTGGTCTTGCCCACGCCGGGCTCGCCGATGAGGACCGGGTTGTTCTTGGTGCGCCGGGACAGCACCTGCATGACCCGCTCGATCTCGCGCTCGCGCCCGATGACCGGGTCCAGCTTGCCCTCGCGGGCCGACTGGGTCAGGTTGCGCCCGAACTGGTCCAGCACCAGGCTCGTGGAGGGGGCCGCCTCGCCGGTCGCGCCGCTGCCGGCCGCCGCGGGCTCCTTGCCCTGGTAGCCGGAGAGCAGCTGGATGACCTGCTGGCGTACCCGGTTGAGGTCGGCACCCAGCTTGACCAGCACCTGCGCCGCTACGCCCTCGCCCTCGCGGATCAGGCCGAGCAGAATGTGCTCGGTGCCGATGTAGTTGTGGCCGAGCTGCAGGGCTTCCCGCAGGCTCAGCTCCAGCACCTTCTTCGCTCGCGGGGTGAACGGGATGTGGCCGCTCGGCGCCTGCTGGCCCTGGCCGATGATCTCCTCCACCTGCTGGCGGACACCCTCCAGGGAGATCCCCAGGCTCTCCAACGCCTTGGCGGCCACACCCTCACCCTCGTGGATGAGGCCAAGCAGGATGTGCTCGGTGCCGATGTAGTTGTGGTTGAGCATCCGGGCCTCTTCCTGGGCCAGGACGACAACCCGCCGTGCTCGGTCGGTGAACCGCTCGAACATTCCCTGTGCTCCTCACGTGCCTGTCGGCACTGCCCTTGCCGGCCGCCGGCCGGGACCGGTGACCGGAGTGGGTATCCGTCTAATCACTCTATCGCCGGGGGCCGACGGTGCGTCCCGCCGAACCCGGCCCGTCTTGTTACCGCCTGCCGACCTGTACTCCTTGATCCCAGGACAAATCACCACGAACCCCCGGGCATCGTCGACCTTTGTCCCAACCTACGGCGCGGGATACGTGTTCCGGCGGGCAGTCGACTACGCGCAGAGCGAAATCTCCCAGAAGGCGCGGCAAGCCCGGCGTGTCGCCCTCCCGACTGCTCACTGCCGTTCTTCGACCCGTTCCTCAACCGGATCTCCAGACGCGAAGGACGCCGGACCATCCGGTCACGGCGTCCTCGCGACAACATCGCCCGCGGCAGGGTCCGGGATCCCCTCAGCGGCCGGCGTCCGCGTTGTACTCGTCCACGATCTCCTGCGGGATGCGCCCACGGTCGGAAATGTTCCGGCCCTTGCGCTTCGCCCACGCGCGAATAGCCTTGTTCTGCTCCCGGTCGGCAGCTGCGCCGCCCCGGGCCCGCGTCGCGGCCCGCCCACCCACAACGACCCCACCGCGGCCCACCTTGCGGCCATGCGCCACGAAGTCGGCGAAAGCGCCACGCAGCTTGGTCGCGTTCTTCTCGGAGAGGTCAATCTCGTACTGGACACCGTCGAGCGCGAACTTCACCGTCTCGTCGGCTTTGCCACCGTCTAGGTCGTCCTCAAGGACGACAATTTCCCGTCTCGCCACGGTACAGGTTCCCTTCACATTCTTCGGCTAGCGCCGATACCCGAGACAATAGCTCCCGGAGTAGCCGTGCGCCATTAGTACCGAGGAATTCCCTGACCAGTCACTCAGGGCGTACCAGTGGAAACAGGATCGTCTCGCGAATCCCGAGCCCGGTCAACGCCATCAGCAGGCGATCGATACCCATGCCCATGCCGCCGGCCGGAGGCATTCCGTACTCCATGGCGCGCAGGAAATCCTCATCCAACGGCATGGCCTCCGCGTCCCCGCCCGCGGCCAGCTTCGCCTGCGCGGTGAGCCGCTCGCGCTGCACCACCGGATCGACCAGCTCCGAGTACCCGGTGCCGAGTTCGAAGCCGCGCACGTACAGGTCCCACTTCTCGGCGAGTCCCGGAGTGAGGCGGTGCTCCCGGGTGAGCGGACTCGTCTCCACCGGATAGTCGCGGACGAACGTGGGCGCGACCAGACCCGGCACCACGAGCTTCTCGAACAACTCCTCGGCGAGCTTGCCCGGACCCCACTGGCGCGGCCCGGCCGGCGGTACCTCGACACCGTGCCGCGCCGCGTATTCCAGCAGCTTGGGCATGGGCGTTGCCACGGTCACTTCTTCACCGAGCGCATCCGAAAGAGCACCGTACAGTGTGGTCTCGCGCCATTTCCCGCCCAGATCGAACTCGGCGCCGTCCTTGAGCGACACCACGTGCGAACCGGTGAGCGCGTACGCCGCCTCCTGCACCAGCTCCCTAGTCAGCGTGGCGATCGTGTCGTAGTCGCCGTACGCCTGGTACGCCTCCAGCATCGCGAACTCCGGCGAGTGACTCGAATCAACGCCTTCATTGCGGAAATTCCGGTTGATCTCGAAGACTCGATCGATTCCACCGACCACGGCGCGCTTGAGGTACAGCTCAGGAGCGATTCTCAGATACAGATCTATATCCAACGCATTGCTGTGCGTAACAAATGGCCGGGCGGTGGCCCCGCCGTGGAGCAGTTGGAGCATCGGCGTCTCCACCTCCACGTACCCGCGCTCGTGCAGCGCCTCGCGCAGGCTGCGTACCACCGCCGCCCGGTTTCGTACCGTCTGCCGGGCTTCCGGGCGGGTGATCAGGTCCACGTACCGCTGCCGTACCCGCGCCTCCTCGCTCAGCGGCCGGTGCGCGACCGGCAGCGGGCGCAGCGCCTTGGCGGTCATCGCCCACGAGTCGGCGAGTACCGACAGCTCACCGCGCCGGCTCGTGATCACCTCACCGCTGACCCCGACGTGGTCCCCGATGTCCACCAGCCGCTTCCAGGCGTCCAGCGCCTCGGCACCGACCCGGTCGAGCGAGAGCATCATCTGCAGCTCGGTACCGTCGCCGTCGCGCAGGGTGGCGAAGCACAGCTTTCCCGTGTTCCGGATGAAGATCACCCGGCCGGTCACCCGTACCGTGTCCCCGGTGGCCGTGTCGGTCGGCAGGTCCGCGTACCGGCTGCGGATCTCGGCCAGCGTGCTGGTGCGGTCGAACCCGACCGGATAGGGTGCGACCCCCTCGGCGAGCATCCGGGCCCGCTTCTCCCGGCGTACCCGCATCTGCTCCGGCAGATCTTCGTCGGGGGAGGTGGGCGGCTGCTGCTGGGTCACGGCGTGTCCTCGCGCTGTGGGTGGTTGGATTCACTGCCGAGCCTACTGGCCCCGCCATTCGCCGCAGAACCGAGTTACCGTGCCTCACATGCCCGACCAGGCGCGGCAAGCGCTCTCCTTCGGACCGGCCGCCAGCGAGTACGACGCGCGGCGCCCCAGCTACCCACCGGCGGTACTCCGTTGGGCACTCGGCGCCGCGCCGCGCCGGGTGCTCGACCTCGGCGCCGGTACCGGCATCCTCACCCGGGTCCTGCTGGCCCTCGGGCACGACGTGGTCGCCGTCGAGCCCGACGCCGCCATGCGCGCCCAGCTGCTCGCCGCCAGTCCCGCCGCCAGTCCCGCCGCCGGCCGCGGCGTCGAGGCGCTGGCCGGCTCCGCCGAGGCCATCCCGCTGCCCGACGAGTCCGTCGACGCCGTCACCGTCGGGCAGGCGTACCACTGGTTCAACCGGGAGAAGGCGCACCCGGAGATCGCGCGCGTACTGCGGCCCGGCGGCGTGTTCGCGCCCGTCTGGAACATCCGCGACGAGTCGGTACCGTGGGTGGCCCGGCTCACCGGGATCACCGACGGCCCCCGCCCCCGCCGCCCGGGCGACGACCCGCTGGACCAGCTCGACCTCTTCATCCAGCCCATGGGCGACCGCTCCTACGGCCCGCTCTTCGGCCCCTGCTTCGGCCCGGTCGCGCGGCATGTCGAGCGATCCGCCCGGTCCATGACGGCCGACGAACTGGTCGCGCTGATGCGTACCCGCTCCTACTACATCACCGCGACGCCGGACGGTCGCGCGGAGATCGACAACGCCATCCGCGCCCTCACCGCCGAGCTGCCCGAGACCTTCGACCTGCCCTACGTGACCGCCGTGTACCGCGCCGAGCGCCGGTAAGCCGAGCGCCGGTATGCGGTCAGGAGTTTCGCTCGAAGATCAGGCGTAGGCCGATCAGCGTCAGCATCGGCTCGTGGTGGGTGACGGTCGCGCACTCCTCCAGTACCACCGGCGCCAGCCCGCCCGTGGCCACCACCGCCTTCACCGGCCCGATCTCCGACACGATCCCGCGTACCAGCCCGTCCACCTGCCCGGCGAAGCCGTACACCACGCCGGACTGCAGGCACTCCACCGTGTTCTTGCCGATCACGCGGGGCGGGCGGACCAGCTCCACCTTGCGCAGCTGCGCCGCCCGCGCGGCGAGCGCGTCCACCGAGATCTCGATCCCGGGCGCGAGTACCCCGCCGAGGAACTCGCCGCGCGCCGAGATCACGTCGTAGTTCGTGGATGTGCCGAAGTCCACGACGATGCTCGGGCCACCGTAGAGGGTGTACGCCGCGAGCGTGTTCGCCACCCGGTCGCTGCCGACCTCCTTCGGGTTGTCGATGGCCAGCTGCACCCCGGTACGCACGCCGGGCTCCAGGATCAGGGTGGGCAGGTCGCGGAAGTACCGCTCCAGCATGGTGCGCAGGGAGCGCAGCGCCATCGGTACGGTCGAGCACGCGGACACCCCGGTCAACTCCACGTTGTCGGCGGCGAGGAGGCCCCGGTACAGCAGGGCCAGCTCGTCGGCGGTGGACCGGGCGTCGGTCTTGATCCGCCACGAATGCACCAGTTTCTCGCCCTCGAACGTGGCGAGCACGGTATTCGTGTTCCCGATGTCGATGCACAACAACACGCCGCCACTGTACGCGGCCCGCGACCTTGGATTCCTTTCCCTGCCACAGGTGGAACAGCAATCCAAGGTCGGCGCCCGGACTTGTCAGGCGACTGGTCAGGCGCGGAGGTCCATGGCTATGTCGAGGATCGGGGAGGAGTGGGTGAGCGCGCCGACCGAGAGATAGTCCACGCCCGTCAGCGCGTACTCCCGGGCCACCGCCAGCGTCAGCCCGCCCGTCGCCTCCAGCTCCGCCCGACCGTCCACCGCCACCACCACCGCGCGCAGCAGGTCCCGCGGCATGTTGTCGCAGAGCAGGAACGTCGCACCCGCCTCCACCGCCGCCAGCGCCTCGGCCACCGTGGTCACCTCGACCTGCACCGGTACCGCGGGGAACGCCTCCCGCACCCGGTGGTAGGCCGCCGCCACCGAACCGGCGGCGATCTTGTGGTTATCCTTGATCATGGCGACGTCGTACAGGCCCATGCGTTTGTTCGTGCCACCGCCGGCGCGGACCGCGTACTTCTCCAGGATGCGCAGGCCCGGCGTGGTCTTCCGGGTGTCCAGCACCATCGCGCCGGTACCCGCCAGCTCGTTGACCCAGGCGCGGGTGTGCGTGGCCACCCCGGACATGCGGCAGAGCAGGTTGAGCGCGGTGCGCTCCGCGGTGAGCAGGGCCCGGGTCGGCCCGGCCACGGTGGCCAGCACATCGCCGCGGGCCACTTGAGCGCCGTCCTTCGCGACCTCGACCCACGAGGTGGTACCGGCGGAGACCGCCTCGAACACCGCGGCCGCCACGGGCAGTCCCGCCACAACACCGGCGGCCCGGGCGACGATGTCGGCCACGCCGGTCTGCCCGGCCGGGATGGTGGCCACGCTGGTCACGTCGATCCGGTCGGGCCCGAGGTCCTCGGCGAGCGCCCGGTCCACGATCCCGGCCACCTCGCGCGGATCCAGCCCGGTCACAGCTCCTCCCGGTCGAGCGTGAGGGTGCCGCCGGGGGTGAGGCGGGGTAGCAGGTGGCCGCGCCACCGGTCGTCGGCGAGCGGGAAGTCCTCGCGCCAGTGGCAGCCGCGGGTCTCCTCGCGCCGGGTGGCGGCGGCGACCAGGGCGCTGGCCACGGTCAGCAGGTTGGCCGCCTCCCAACTGGCCGTGTACGGGCGGTCGCCGGGCTCCGCCATCGCGGCGAGGGTACCGGCCGTGCCCGCCAGGGACTCGGCGCTGCGCAGTACTCCGGCGCCGGCGGTCATCGCCTGCTGGAGCGGTTCACGGATACCGGCGTCGAGCACCGTACCCTCCACTGTGGAGGGTACCGGGTCGGGCTGCTCGGGTAGGCCGGTGGCGATGTCCTCGGCGATCCGGCGCGCGAACACGAGCCCTTCGAGGAGCGAGTTGGAGGCGAGCCGGTTGGCGCCGTGCACGCCGGTACAGGCGACCTCGCCGCACGCGTACAGGCCGGGGATGGAGGTACGGCCGCGCAGGTCGGTACGCACGCCACCGGAGGCGTAGTGCGCGGCGGGCGCCACCGGGATCAGGTCCACGGTCGGGTCGACGCCGGCGGCCAGGCAGGACGCGGTGATGGTGGGGAACCGCACGGCCAGGTCGGGTACGTGCCGCGCGTCCAGCCAGACGTGACTCGCGCCGGAGGCGAGCATGGAGCGGTGGATGCCCTTGGCGACCACGTCACGCGGGGCCAGCTCGGCCAGTTCGTGCTGGCCCACCATGAAGCGCTTGCCGTTCTCGTCGACCAGGTACGCGCCCTCGCCGCGCAGCGCCTCGGAGACCAGCGGGCGCTGGCCGGCCTCGTTCGGGGGTACCACGAGGGCGGTGGGGTGGAACTGGACGAACTCCAGGTCGGTCACGGCGGCACCGGACCGCAGCGCGAGGGCCACACCGTCCCCTGTGGACACCGCGGGGTTGGTGGTGGTCGCGTACACCTGGCCCATGCCGCCGGTGGCGAGTACCACCGCCCGGGCCAGGATCGCGCCGACCCCGTCCTCGGTACCCTCGCCGAGCACGTGGAGGGTCACCCCGCAGGCCCGCCCGTCGGCCGCGCGCAGCAGGTCGAGGACGAGCGCGTGCTCGACCAGCCGGATCCACGGGTCCCGCCGTACCGCGGCGTGCAGGGCGCGCTGCACCTCGGCGCCGGTGGCGTCGCCGCCCGCGTGCACGATCCGGTTCGCGTGGTGGCCGCCCTCGCGGGTCAGCATGAGCGATCCGTCCGGGTACCGGTCGAAGCTGGCGCCCCAGCGCATCAACTCGCGTACCCGCGCCGGCCCCTCCCGTACCAGCACGTCGACGGCGGCCGGGTCGCACAGGCCGACGCCGGCGACCAGGGTGTCCGCCGCGTGCGCCTCGGGGGTGTCCAGCGGGTCGAGTACGGCGGCGATCCCGCCCTGTGCCCAGCGGGTGGAGCCGTCGTCGATGTTCACCTTGGTGACGACCGTGACGTGCAGCCCCGCCTCGCGCATGTGCAGCGCGGCGGTCAGGCCCGCGACTCCGGTGCCGACGACCACGACATCGGTGGTCTCCGCCCAGCCCGGCTCGGGTGCCCGCAGCCGGCCCGGCAGCGTGACGTGGTACATCCCGCTAGTCAACGCCACCGGGTCAGTGTGGCAGTGGCCGGGTCCCCAGACTGCGAAGTGTGCCACGCAGCTTCACCTGGGCCATCGCGTAGCAGGCGAAGGTCTGGTCGCTGCCGAGCCAGGTGGAGGCGCTGGTCGGGCCGACGTACCCGACGGACAGGTCGGTACGGCTGGCGCCCAGGTAACTGGTTGCCACGCTGTCACAGCCCTTGGCCACGGCCCCGCCGAGCGAGTTCCGGTCGAACAGCGCGTTGGGCGGGGTGACGGTGAAGGTACCGACGAACTCGCCGTCGTGCGGCTGCTCGCAGGTCGAGTACCCGAGCGCGTCCCCGGTACCCCGGGTCACGCACTCGATGGCCAGCGCGCTACCCACGCCCTTGAGGCTGCTGCTCCGGCTGACCAGCGCCTTGCCACCCGGGTCGGAGGTCTGTGCCAGGGCGCAGCCGTAGAAGCCGTCGCGGGCCGGCGCGATCCAGCTCGCCAGCACGGTCACCTGGTCGGAGTGCCAACTGCCGCCCAGATAGGTCGAGGCGGCCTGCCCGCAGCTCCGGCGGGCCAGCCCGTACATCAGGCTGCGGGCGACCTTGGCCTGGTCGGTGTCGCCCGAGCGGGACTGGCGTACCAGCGTCCGGTCCACCTGGCCGGTGAGGATGATCTCGGCGGTGTGCGCGGCGGAGCAGCTGACCGCGCCGCCCGACCAGGGCAGCGTGCCCTGGGCCGTGGCGCTGTCCACGCTCCAGCAGGTGCCCACGGCCGGTGCGGCGGCGGGCATCTTCGCGGAGACGGGCGGCGGGCGGGTGGCGAACCAGATGGCGACCGCGGCGGCGGCCACGACGACCACGGCGGCCCCGATGATGAGGCGTTTACGGTTCACTTGATCAGCCCTGGGGTGCTTTGGCGCCGATACCCTTGACGCTACCGGTCATCTTCTTGCTCTTGGTGAAGGCGTACGCGAAGCAGGAGAAGGTGCGGTCGCCCCCGTCCCACTGGGTCTGCCGCGGCCAGAAGAAGAGCCAGCCCACGGAGGCGTTCTGGTCGCGGGTACCGGTGAAGCCGAGGTAGTGCGCGACGACCGTCTCGCAGGCGGTGTCGGCCTGCTTCTGGGCCGCGGTCTCGCCCGGGTACGGGATGTCCGCGGCCGAGGTGACGCCGGCCAGCTCACCGCTGTGCGACTGGGCGCAGTCGGCCGGCGACTCGGTCTGTACCTGCCCGTTCACCTCGACGGTGTTGATGCAGGTGATCGCGATCGGCTTCGCGCTACGAAGCCCGTCCTTGACGCTGCCCGTGCTGTTGGTGGTGCTGTGCTCCACATCGCTGGTCTTCAGCAGGTCACAGCGGTACCAGCGGGCGCCGCCGCTCCACGCGGCCGGGCTGGGCAGGACCAGCCCGAGCCACACGTACGCGGTGTGCCAGTCGCCACCCAGGTAGTCGTCGGCCCGGTTGACGCAGTCGAGGTACGCGGTCTTGCGGCTGGGACTGTCCGCGTTGGGCGGTGCCTCGCGCTGCCCGTCGGCGCCGGTGAAGGTGCCCACGTACGCGGTCTCGGACGCGTGGTCCTGGTCACAGGAGACCGTGTCGAACGGGCCGTACCAGGTGGCCGCGTACTGCTCGCCATAGCAGGCGCCGACCGCCGGTACCGGCGTCTTCGCCTGGGGGAACGCGGGCCAGCCGTTGGTCAGGTCGCCGTCCACCCCGGCCGGCCTGCTGCAGCCGGCCGCCGCGAACGCGGCCAGCGCGCAGGTGGCAGCGACGAGCCAGCCGCTCCTGCGGTGTCCCATGACACCCCTCCCCCGCGCCACACCCGTCCGGCAGGGCAGCATACGCCACTCAGGCAATTTCACCCTAGCCTGCGCTCCAGGCGTCGTCGCTCCGCTCCTCGCCGTCACACAGGCGGCATCACCCTAGACCAGCTGGACCGCGGCATTGTCGATCAGCCGGGTGGTGCCGACCCACGCCGCGACCAGCAGCCGGGCCGGGCCGCGTGCCGGCGCCGGGCCCAGCTCCGGATCGGTGAGGACGAGGTAGTCCAGCCGGGCGGTGCCCGTACCCACCTCGTCGAAGGCCGCCCGGGCCGCCTGCCGCACGCCGGCCGCACCCAG